>NZ_JBHJRC010000138.1:0-20926 GCF_042261735.1 Kitasatospora sp. NPDC056327
GCGGCGGACTGTGTCCACCGCCGCGCCGCCGTGTAGTGTCCCGCTGAAGGAAGTCGGGAGGTGACCGTGACGCAGTACACCGGGGACGGTGCCGTCCCGCCGCGTCCCGTCGCTCCGCCCGCCCCGGCCTACCCGGGGCCCGCTCCGGTGCCCGCCGGGGCGCCCGCGCCCGGGCCGGTCGTGCCGCAGGCGCCCGCGCCCGCCGGGTCGTCCGGGCCGCCCACCGTTCCGGTCCCGGTCGTTCCGCCGTCGGCGGTTCCGCCCGCCCCGGCGCCCGCGCCCGCCCCGGCCCCCGCACCGGCGCCCCTCCCGGTGGCGCCGCCGGTGCCCGCCGGTTCCACCGGGCACTTCCTGCTGCCGTCCGGCGCGCCCGTCCAGCTGCCCGCCCACCCGCCGCGGCAGCATGCGCCCGCCGGCCCGATCGCGGTGCTGCTGATCGGCCCGGCCGGCGCCGGCAAGACCACGGTGGCCCGCCACTGGGCCGAGCGGCGCCCCGCCCCGACCGCGCACATCAGCCTCGACGACGTCCGCGAGTGGGTGCAGTCCGGCTTCGCCAACCCGCAGTCCGGCTGGAACGACGCCTCCGAGGCGCAGTACCGGCTGGCCCGCCGCACCTGCGGCTTCGCCTGCCGCAACTACCTGGCCAACGGCATCTCCTGCATCATCGACGACGCCGTCTTCCCCAACCGCCCGGCGATCGGCCTCGGCGGCTGGAAGCGGCACATCGGCCCCGGCATGATCCCGGTGGTGCTGCTGCCCAGCCTGGACTCGGTGCTCGGCCGCAACGCCCGGCGCAGCGGCAACCGCCGGCTCGGTGACGAGGAGGTGGCCCGGATCCACGGCCGGATGGCCGGCTGGTACAACTCGGGCCTGCCGATCATCGACAACTCCCACCTCGACGTGGCCGCCACGGCGGCCGAGCTGGACCGGGTGATCCTGGCCCGGCTGATGGGCGTCCCGGTCCGCTGAGCCCGGCCGCCGGCCGTCCGCGGCCGGTGCTCCGGGCGGGCCGGGCTGTCGGTGCCGGCTGCGATGATGGACGCGTCCTGAACGAACCACCGGGGGGAGCCGCGCCCGTGCCGGAAGGCCACATCATCCACCGCCTCGCCGCCGAGAACCACCGTGCCTTCGGCGGCCGGCCGGTCCGTGCCAGCAGTCCGCAGGGCCGCTTCGCGGACGGCGCCAAGCTGATCGACGGGCGGGAGCTGACCGCGGCGGAGGCCACCGGCAAGCACCTGTTCCTCGGCTTCGGCGAGGACGCCTGGGTGCACGTCCACCTCGGGCTGTACGGCGGGTTCACCTTCGGCGAGCCGGGTGACGGCCCGGTGCCCGAGCCGGTCGGCCTGGTCCGGCTGCGGCTGGCGAACGACGAGCACTTCGCGGACCTGCGCGGTCCCAACACCTGTGCGCTGATCACCGGCGCGGAGAAGGCCGCGGTGGCCCGCCGCCTCGGTCCGGACCCGCTGCGCGCGGACGCCGACCCGGACGCCGCCTGGCGGCGGATCTCCGGCAGCCGCACCACGATCGCCGCGTTGCTGATGGACCAGAAGGTGCTGGCGGGCGTCGGCAACGTGTACCGCGCCGAGGTGCTGTTCCGGCACGGCATCGACCCGCACCGGGCCGGCCGCGACCTGCGCCGTGCCGAGTGGGACGCGATCTGGGCGGACCTGGTCGCCCTGATGCGCGAGGGCGTCGGCGCGGGCCGGATCGACACGGTCCGTCCCGAGCACACCCCCGAGGTGATGGGCCGGCCGCCGCGGGTCGACGACCACGGCGGCGAGGTCTACGTCTACCGGCGCGCGGGGCAGCCCTGTCTGGTCTGCGGAACCGACGTCCGTGCCGAGGAGCACGCCTCCCGCAACCTCTTCTGGTGCCCGTTCTGCCAGCCCGCCGCCGCCTGGACGTGAGGCGGCGCGGGAGGGCGTGAGCGGTCGTGAGGTGACGCCGGCTCCGGTCCGGCCGGGCCGGCGTCAGCCCGCCGAAGCCCCGTCGGCGTCACCGGCGCACTGGTCCAGCAGGGGGCGCAGGCCGGCGTCCACGAGCCGGTAGCGCACGACACGTCCCTCCTTCTCGCCCGCGACCACGCCTGCCGTCCGGAGCAGGCGCAGGGCCTGCGAGACGGCGGGGTCGCGCATGCCGGTGGCGACCGCGAGGTCGGTGACGGCGAGCGGGCCGGTGCGGTGCAGGGCGAGCAGCAGGGCGAGCCGTCCGGGGTCGGCGAGCAGCGCGAAGCGGTCGGCCCAGGAGCGGACCCCGGCGGTGTCGCCGATGGCCGCGATGGCCTCGCAGACCCGGTGGCCGTCGATGGTGCGGTGGCCCGCGCGGTCGGCCGGTACGAGATGCATGCGGCCCATTCTCGCAGGCGGGGCCCTGTGATCCTGGACACCTGCGCAGGTGCGCAGCCTTGCACGGGTTGTCCGCCGACCCCTACGGTGTTCCCCGCCGTGGTGCTCGGGAAGACCGGTGACGGACCCTCAGGGGTCCCAGTCCGGAGCGGCCCTCGCCACTGTGATCGGGGGAAGTCGTCCGTACCCACGACGCCACTGGGCGCTTCGCGCGCCTGGGAAGGCGGGTACGGGAGCCCCGTCAGCCAGGAGACCGGCCACGGCATCTCACGACGTCATTCCACGAGGTGCTGGAGCGTGATCCGAGCATGACCCTGCCCGAAACCGCCGCCGTCCCGACGGCGCCCGCGTCCCTTCCCGCGTTCCGCTGGCGGCGTGAGGACACCCTGCGCACGGCCGGCCTGATGGGCGTGATCCTCGCCATGCACGTGGTGGCGTTCGGCACGCTGGTCTTCCTGGTCGCACCCGAGAGGTACGAGGTCGGCACCCAGGTCTTCGGGGTGGGCCTGGGCATCACCGCCTACACCCTCGGCATGCGGCACGCCTTCGACGCCGACCACATCGCGGTCATCGACAACACCACCCGCAAGCTGATGGCGGACGGCCGGCGCCCGGTCTCGGTGGGCTTCTGGTTCGCCCTCGGCCACTCCTCGATGGTGGTGCTGATGGCCGCCCTGGTGGCGGGCGGCGCCCAGCTGGCGAACACCCTGATGGACGACGGGTCCGCCACCCACCAGTGGCTCGGCGTGGTCGGGACCTCGGCCTCCGGCGCCTTCCTCTACCTGATCGGCGCCCTCAACCTGGCGGCGCTGTTCGGCATCCTCAAGGTGTTCCGCAGGATGCGGGCGGGGTCGTTCGACGAGGCCGAGCTGGAGGCGCACCTGAACTCGCGCGGCTTCCTGGCCCGGGTGCTGAACCGGGCGACCCGCTCGATCACCCGGCCCGGGCAGATGTTCCCGGTCGGCATGGTGCTGGGCCTGGGCTTCGACACCGCGACCGAGGTCACCCTGATGGTGATGGCCGGCTCGGGCGCCGCCTCCGGCCTGCCGTGGTACGCGATCGTCTGCCTGCCGCTGCTGTTCGCGGCCGGGATGAGCCTGTTCGACACCCTCGACGGCACCTTCATGAACTTCGCCTACCAGTGGGCGTTCTCCAACCCGGTGCGGAAGGTGTACTACAACCTGACGATCACCGGTCTGTCGATCGCGGTGGCGTTCGTGATCGGGACCATCGAGCTGGTCGGAGTGCTGCACGAGAAGCTGGACCTCACCGACCCGGTGAGCGGCTGGATCGCGGAGATCTCGCTGGACAACGTCGGGTACGCGATCGTCGGTCTGTTCGTGGTCGTCTGGGCGGCGGCCATCGCCTACTGGCGGCTGGCCGGGGTGGAGCGGAAGTGGGGCTCCGGGGCCGCGCCGGGAGCGCGGTAGCGGTGCCGGCCGGGCCCCCGCGGGCCCGGCCGGTGGCGTTCGGCAGGCGGATCGGGGCCCGGGTTCGTACGCTCGACGCATGGCTGATGCGTACGCGGGCCGGCGGGAGCGGTTGCGGGAGCACTGCAGTGCGTCCGGGGCCGACGCGGCGCTGATCACCCGGGCGGCGAACGTGCGGTACCTCACCGGCTGCCCGCCGTGCGGGGCGGCCCTGCTGCTCACCCGGGAGCGCGCGCTGCTCGCGCTGCCGGACGACCTCCCGCCGGACGACACCGGCGAGCACCTGATCACCCCCGAGGTCACCCGGCTCCCGGTGGCGGCCGGGGCGGACACCGCGGTCGCCGCGGCGGCGGCCGTGACCGGGCTGGGGGTGACCGGGCTGGCGGTGGAGGAGCACGACCTGACGGTCACCCGGCACCGGACGGTCGCCGGGCTCGCCGAGGGGGTGCGGCTGACGGACGTGGGGCGGGCGGTGGAGCGGCTGCGGCTGGTCAAGGACGAGCACGAGATCGCCGACCTGCGGATCGCCGCGGAGATCGCCGACCAGGCGCTCGGCGAACTGCTGGAGTCGATCCTGGTCGGCCGCACCGAGCGGCACCTGGCGATGGAGCTGGAGCGCCGGATGATCGACCACGGCGCGGACCGGGCGGCCTTCCCGGTCTCGGTCGGCACGGGCAGCCACTCGGGCCGGCAGGCCCACCAGCCCACCGACCGCCGGGTCGAGGAGGGCGACTTCCTGACGGTGGTGCTCGGCGCGCAGTACCGCGGGTACGGGGTGTCGACCGCCCGGACCTTCGTGATCGGGGCCGCCCCGGCGCCCTGGCAGGTCGAGCTGCACCGGCTGGTGTTCCGCGCCCAGCGGGCCGGCCGGGAGGCGCTCGGACCGGGGGTCGAGCAGTGCGTGCCCGACCGGGCGGCCCGGGAGATCCTGCGGGCGGCGGGGCACGCGGACGGCTCCCCGCACCCGGTCGGCCACGGCATCGGGCTGGAGATCCGGGAGGCACCGCGTCTCGGCCCCACGGACATGGGTAAACTGGACAGTCGCGTGCCGGTCACCGTCGGCCCGGGGGTGCACCTCCCGGGGCGGGGCGGGGTCCGGATCGAGGACACGCTCGTGGTGCGCCCCCCGGAGGAGGGCGGGCCCGAGCTGCTCACCATCACCACCAAGGAGCTCCTCGCCCTGTGACGCAGGTGTGCCACAGGACGCGACCCCTTGGTTCCTTGACAGCTATATCCAGGAGTAAGTGCGCCCGTGGCTTCCACGAACGATCTCAAGAACGGCATGGTCCTCAAGCTGGAGGGCGGCAAGCTCTGGTCCGTCGTCGAGTTCCAGCACGTCAAGCCCGGCAAGGGCCCGGCCTTCGTGCGTACCAAGCTCAAGGAGGTCCTGACGGGCAAGGTCGTCGACAAGACCTTCAACGCGGGCACCAAGGTCGAGACCGCCAACGTCGACAAGCGCACCATGCAGTTCTCGTACAAGGACGGCGAGAACTTCGTGTTCATGGACATGGACACCTACGACCAGCTGACCATCGAGCCGGGCGTGGTCGGCGACGCCGCCAAGTACCTGCTGGAGGGCTTCGACGCGCTCGTCGCCGTGAACGAGGGCGCGGTGCTGTACATCGAGCTCCCGGCCGCGGTCGAGCTCGTCATCTCCGAGACCGAGCCGGGCGTCCAGGGCGACCGCTCCACCGGTGGCACCAAGCCGGCGAAGCTGGAGACCGGCGCCGAGATCCAGGTGCCGCTCTTCATCACCACCGGCGAGAAGGTCAAGGTCGACACCCGCGACGGCAGCTACCTCGGCCGGGTGAAGTAAGTCCGTGTCGTCCGCACGCACCAAGGCCCGCACGCGAGCCTTCCAGATCCTGTTCGAGGCCGATCACCGCGGGGTCGACCCGCTGACCGTCCTCGCCGACTGGGTGGCCCGGGCCCGGGAGCCCAAGCCGGACGAGGGCACCCCGCAGGTCGGCGAGTACACCATGGAGCTGGTCGAGGGCTACGTCCAGTACGCCCGCCGGATCGACGAGCTGATCTCGCAGTACGCGGTCGGCTGGACGCTCGACCGGATGCCGATCGCGGACCGCAACGTCCTTCGGCTCGGCGCGTACGAGCTGATCTGGGAGGACGGCGTCCCGGACGCGGTCGTCGTCGACGAGGCGGTGGAGATCGCCAAGGAGTACTCCACCGACGACTCCCCGGCGTTCGTCAACGGCCTGCTGGCCCGCTTCATGGAGCTGAAGCCCGGCATCCGGCGCTGAACCCGAGCACCGCACCGACGGCCGCCCGACCCGACAACGGTCCGGCGGCCGTCGTGCGTGGTCACCCGTTCGGCGTATGGTGGTCCCTACTCGCCAGTAACCAGGCGTGCCGGCGGCCCGCGCCCGCCGGCGACCCCCGCAGCGAAGGGCAGGCCAACCCCATGACCACGGCGATCCGCAGCGAGTTCGACCAGGGCATCGCCCTCACCCCGCACCCCGACGGGGCCGGCCGGTACGACGGCGAACTCGGCGCCGGCTGGCGGATCGGCGGCGGCGTCAACGGCGGGCTGCTGCTGGCCTTCGCCGGCCACGCGCTCTCGCTCGCGCACACCGCCCGCCCGGAGAGCGCCGGTCACACCGACCCGGTCTCGATCAGCGGCTACTACCTCTCCTCCGCCGTGCCCGGACCCGCCACCGTGCACACCGAGGTGATCCGCACCGGCCGCACGCTCTCCACCGGCACCGCCTCGCTCGTCCAGGGCGGTACGGAGCGCCTGCGGGTGGTCGCCAGCCACGGCGACCTCGCCGCCCTCGACGGCGAGGTGCGCACCACCGCCGCCGCGCCGCAGCTGCCGCCGCCGGAGCAGTGCATCGGCGTCGAGCACGCGCCCAGGGAGCTGCTCGACCAGGCCGCCCTGCTGGAGCGCTTCGACCTGCGGCTGGACCCGGCCACCGTCGGCTGGGCGCTCGGGCAGCCGTCCGGCGCCGGCCGGATCCAGGGCTGGTTCCGGCTCGCCGACGGCCGCGAGCCCGACCCGCTGCTGCTCCTGCTGGTCGCCGACGCGCTGCCGCCGGTCACCTTCGACCTCGGGATGCCGGGCTGGGCACCGACCGTCGAGCTGACCGTCCACCTGCGGGCGAAGCCCGCCGCGGGCTGGCTGCGGGTGGTGCACGCCACCCGGAACCTGGCCGGCGGGTACTTCGAGGAGGACGCCGAGGTCTGGGACTCGACGGGCCGTCTGGTGGCCCAGTCCCGCCAGCTGGCGCGGGTGCCCCGGTAGCGCGGCACCGGCGCGGGGCCGGCGCAGGGCCGGGGCGCGTGAGCGGGCGTGCACTCCGCGTGATGAACGCGGCGCGGCCGGGGCGGACCCGGGGGGCGTGAGGGCCGGGCCGCACAACCGTGCGTGACTCCAAACATCCGATTCACCCTCGGTTACAGTCCTGTGACACGTCGTACGTGTGCGCCACGCGGGGCGGGGGAGGACAAGGTCGGCGGTGCCACCCGCCGCCGATCGTCCGTCCCGCCCGAGGAGCCCCGATGAGCCGCAACGGCCGCGCCCGCCGCACCCCCGACTGCACCGCCGCCGGCACCCGTCCGCGGGTCCGCTCGCGCGCGGCCGCCGAGCGGACCGAGGGCTGCGAGCGGCAGCGCGGCGACGGCGCCGGCCAGGCCTTCGTGATGGGCGTGCTCACCAGCGCCGAGGACTTCGAACGGGCCCGCGCCTGGCGGCTGTCCGACGCCGCCGACCACGAGCAGTACCTGCGGGAGACCGCGGAACTGCTGGCCGACGCCCGGCGCCGGTTCGACACCGTCCGGGCCCGGATGTTCCACCCGCAGGACTTCGCCGAGTTCTGTCTGCTGCACGGCCTCGACCCGGCCGAGCCGGCCGCCCGGGACCGCTACCTGGTCAACCCGCCGCTGCGCACCCAGCTGCTGGCCTATCAGGGGGAGGAGCTGGCGGGCGACTTCGTGCCCCGGCTGGTCCGGGCCCGCGAGAACGGTCTGACGCTGCGCCACGCCGACCTGCTGCTCGACGGCCGGCTCTACGGGGAGCGCGACGACGCGGTGGGTACCGCGTACGAGCGCGGCGCGGAGGTGTTCCGCCGGATGCTGCTCGGCGCCGGCAGCGGGGTCTACGAGCTGCGGGTGGCGGTGGACGCGCCGGGCGGGCGGCTGGCCGCGGCCGCCCGGGTCCTCCAGTGGGAGGACGGCGTGGTCCGGATCAACGACGAGGACCTCGAACTGCTCTGCGCGGTGCTCTGTGCCGGGCTGGCCCGTGAGCTGCCCGGCCTCGCGGTGCTGCACGGCGCCCAGGGCTCGGCCGCGGCCTGCGGCGAGTACCGGCCGACGGCCTGGGCCTGGGCCAGCGAGGGCCGGGTGTGGGCGCCCGCCGACGGGCCGGTGCGGCTCGACGGGGTGGCCGCCGAGCCGGGCTACCGCCTGGAGACGGTCTGCTGAGGCCCCTCGGGGGCCGTTCCGGGCACGGCGCGGGCCGCAGGGAGCGCCGCGGCGCGGCACCCCTCGCGGGGGCCGCGCCGTGACGTTTCTGCAGGTGTCCGCCGCTCCCGCGGGGCGGGAGACGGGCGGGCCGGTGCGGCGAGCCTCAGCCCGCCTCCTCCTCGCGCACCGCACGGCGCGCGTCGGGGTTGAGCACGCCCCAGGAGATCAGTTGCTCGGTGAGGATCGACGGCGACTGGTCGTAGATCACGGCCAGGGTGCGCAGGTCGTCCTGCCGGATCGACAGCACCTTGCCGTTGTAGTCGCCGCGCTGGCTCTGGATGGTCGCCGCGTAGCGCTGCAGCGGGCCGGCCTTCTCGGACGGGACCTGGGTCAGTCTCTCCAGGTCGAGGACCAGGCGCGGCGGCGGCTCGGCCGCGCCGCCGGGCGTGCCGCCGGGCAGCAGCTCCTGCACCGGGACCCCGTAGAACTCGGCCAGTTCGGCCAGCCGCTGCACGGTGACCGCACGGTCGCCGCGCTCGTACGAGCCGACGACGACTGCCTTCCAGCGCCCCTGGGACTTCTCCTCGACACCGTGCAGGGAGAGCCCCTGCTGAGTGCGGATGGCTCGGAGCTTGCCTCCGAGCTGCTTCGCGTAGTCGCTGGACATTGATCTCCCCGGACGAGATTGCTTCGCGTTCAGTGGTGGGTCACGGGCGATTGGCCGACGCCGTTACCGGTGGGTTCGACGTCCGTCTCGTAACTCACTGTGAGGTTACGTAGAGTGAGGTAGTTGCGTCAAGCCGAATGGGGCAGTCGTGCGAATGGGCCGCATCACCGGTGCGTCCGGTGCGTGAACCCGGGGAAGCGGAATGATGGCCGTCGGTTGGCCACAAATGACGCTGATAGGATGGCGGAGCCCGCGCCGCACCCCGGCGGGGCTTCCCAGACATCCTTTAAGACCCGTCCCGTGAGGCGGGGAAGGAGGTCCGCTTCGGCATGACCGCACACCAGGAATCCGCTCCGAGGCCGCCGCACCAGGTGCTGGACGGCACGGACATCGCCCGGGTCATCACCCGGATAGCGCACGAGATCGTCGAGCGCGCCAAGGGCGCCGAGGACGTCGTGCTGCTCGGCATCCACACCCGGGGCGTCCACCTCGCCCGGCGGCTGCACGCCCGGCTGGCGCAGATCACCGGCCAGGAGATCCCGCTCGGCACCCTGGACATCACCATGTACCGGGACGACCTGCGGCTGAAGCCCGCCCGCGCGCTGGAGCACACCGAGATCCCGCCCGGCGGCATCGACGGCCGGCTGGTCGTCCTCGTCGACGACGTGCTCTTCTCCGGGCGCACCATCCGCGCCGCGCTCGACGCCCTCAACGACATCGGCCGCCCGCGCGCCGTCCAGCTCGCGGTGCTCGTCGACCGCGGCCACCGCGAACTGCCGATCCGCGCCGACTACGTGGGCAAGAACCTCCCCACCTCGCTGCGCGAAGCCGTCCAGGTGCGCCTGTCCGACCGCGACGGCGTGGACGCCGTGCTGGTCGGCGACCGCGACTACGCCGCGCGCTCCTCCCAGGCCCTGGCCTCCCAGCCCACCGAACCGCACCTCCCGGAGTAGCCCGCGTGAAGCGCCACCTCGTGTCCGCAGCCGATCTCAGCCGCGACGACGCGCTGCTCGTCCTGGACACCGCCGAGGAACTCGCCCAGCTCTCCGGCCGGGCCGTCAAGAAGCTCCCCACCCTCCGCGGCCGCACCGTGGTCAACCTCTTCTTCGAGGACTCCACCCGGACCAAGACCTCCTTCGAGGTCGCCGAGAAGCGGCTCTCCGCCGACGTCATCAACTTCTCCGCCAAGGGCTCCTCGGTCTCCAAGGGCGAGAGCCTCAAGGACACCGCCCTGACCCTGCAGGCGATGGGCGCCGACGCGGTCGTCATCCGGCACCACGCCTCCGGCGCGCCGGCCCGGCTCGCGCAGTCCGACTGGCTGCACGGCAGCGTCATCAACGCCGGTGACGGCACCCACGAGCACCCCACCCAGGCGCTGCTCGACGCCTTCACCATGCGCCGCCACCTCAACCCGGGCTCCGGCCACGACCTCGCGGGCCGCCGGGTGACCCTCGTCGGCGACGTCCTGCACAGCCGGGTCGCCCGCTCCAACGTCCACCTGCTCACCACGCTCGGTGCCCAGGTCACGTTCGTCGCGCCGCCGACCCTGCTGCCGATCGGCATCGAGAACTGGCCCTGCGAGGTCAGCTACGACCTGGAGAGCGTGCTCCCCAAGACCGACGCGCTGATGATGCTGCGGGTCCAGCGGGAGCGGATGAACGCCGCGTTCTTCCCCACCGAGCGCGAGTACGCCCGCCGCTACGGCCTGGACGGCGCCCGGATGGCCCAGCTGCCCGAGCACGCCATCGTCATGCACCCCGGCCCGATGGTCCGGGGCATGGAGATCACCGCCGAGGTCGCCGACTCGCCGCGCTGCACGGTGGTCGAGCAGGTCGCCAACGGCGTCTCCGTCCGGATGGCCGTGCTCTACCTGCTGCTCGGCGGCGCCACCCTCACCGACACCCCCCGTACCGACTCCGGCGAGACCGCCCGGTGAACGAGCGAAGCGAGCGAACCCACACGATGGTCACCTACCTGATCCGCAACGCCCAGGTCCTCGGCGGGGCCCCGCAGGACCTCCACCTCGCCGACGGCGTGATCCGGGCGGTCGGCACCGCCCTGGACGTCGTGGCGGACATCGAGATCGACGCCACCGGGCTGATCGTCCTGCCCGGCCTGGTCGACCTGCACACCCACCTGCGCGAGCCCGGCCGGGAGGACGCCGAGACCGTCCTCACCGGCACCCGGGCCGCCGCCAAGGGCGGCTTCACCGCCGTCCACGCCATGGCCAACACCTTCCCGGTGGCCGACACCGCGGGCGTGGTCGAGCAGGTCTGGCGCCTCGGCCAGGAGTCCGGCTACTGCGACGTGCAGCCGGTCGGCGCCGTCACCGTCGGCCTGGAGGGCAAGAAGCTCGCCGAGCTCGGCGCCATGCACGAGTCCGCGGCCGGCGTCCGGGTCTTCTCCGACGACGGCAAGTGCGTCGACGACGCGGTGATCATGCGCCGCGCGCTGGAGTACGTGAAGGCCTTCGACGGTGTCGTCGCCCAGCACGCGCAGGAGCCCCGGCTGACCGAGGGCGCCCAGATGAACGAGGGCCAGGTCTCCGGCGAGCTGGGCCTGGGCGGCTGGCCGGCCGTCGCCGAGGAGGCGATCATCGCCCGCGACGTGCTGCTCGCCGCGCACGTCGGCTCCCGGCTGCACGTCTGCCACGTCTCCACCGCGGGCTCGGTCCAGATCATCCGCTGGGCCAAGGCCAAGGGCTGGGACGTCACCGCCGAGGTCACCCCGCACCACCTGCTGCTGACCGACGAGCTGGTCCGCTCCTACGACCCGGTCTACAAGGTCAACCCGCCGCTGCGCACCGCCGACGACGTCCGGGCGCTGCGCGAGGCGCTCGCCGACGGCACCATCGACGCCGTCGCCACCGACCACGCGCCGCACCCGGCCGAGGACAAGGACTGCGAGTGGGCCGTGGCCGCGATGGGCATGGTCGGCCTGGAGACCGCGCTGTCCGTGGTGCAGCAGACCATGGTCGACACCGGCCTGCTGAACTGGGAGGGCGTCGCCGACCGGATGTCCCACCGCCCGGCCCGGATCGGCCGGCTCGCCGGCCAGGGCCGCCCGGTCTCGGTGGGTGAGCCCGCCAACCTGGTGCTCTTCGATCCCGCGTACCGTGGTGCCGTGAACCCCGACAGCTTCGCCACCCGTTCCCGCAACACCCCCTACAAGGGCCTCGACCTGCCCGGCCGGGTGCACGCCACCTTCCTGCGCGGCACCGCGACCGTGCTGGCCGGCGAGCTGGTCGAGCAGGGCGGGCTCGCGTGACCACGGCCCTGCTGGCCCAGGAACAGGCCAGGGTGACCAACTGGCCGGGGTACATCGGCTGGACGGTCGGTCTGCTGCTGGTCATCGGCCTGGTCTACTGGCTGATGCGCCAGGGCTGGAACTGGCGCCGCACCCTGCAGTCCGGCATCCCCCCGCTGCCCGCCGTGCCCGAGCGGGCCGGCCGGACGGTCCTGGAGACCAGCGGCCGGTACCACGGCACCACCACCGCCGGGAACTGGCTCGACCGGGTCGTCGCGCACGGCCTGGGCACCCGCAGCCGGGCCGACCTGACCCTCGGCGAGGACGGCCTGCTGGTGCAGCGCCCCGGCGACGTGGACTTCTGGATCCCCGCCGAGCACCTGACCGGTGCCCGCACGGACTCCGGGATCGCCGGCAAGGTCGTCCCCTCCGGGATCCTCGTCGTCACCTGGACGCACGAGGGCACCGCACTGGACTCCGGCTTCCGGGCGGACCACCCCGACGAGCACACCGCTTGGGTCGAGGCCATAGCCCGGCTCGCAGCACCACGTACGACGACGAAGAAGACGGAAGAGGCCGCGTCATGACCGCACCTGCCCCCACCACGCAGCGCCAACGGCGGGAGCGCCCGTCCTCCGTTCGTGCGGCCGCCGTGCTCGTCCTGGAGGACGGCCGGATCTTCCGCGGCCAGGCCTACGGCGCGACCGGCGAGACCTTCGGCGAGGCGGTCTTCAACACCGGCATGTCCGGCTACCAGGAGACCCTCACCGACCCGTCGTACCACCGCCAGGTGGTCGTGATGACCGCCCCGCAGATCGGCAACACCGGCTGGAACGACGAGGACGACGAGTCCGCGCGGATCTGGGTCGCCGGGTACGTCGTGCGCGACCCCGCCCGGGTCGCCTCGAACTGGCGCTCCCGCCGCCCGCTCGACGAGGAGCTGGCCCGCCAGGGCGTCGTCGGCATCAGCGGCATCGACACCCGCGCGCTGACCCGCCACCTGCGCGAGCGCGGCGCCATGCGCTGCGGCATCTTCTCCGGCGAGGCGCTGGCCGAGCCGGCCGCGCTGCTCGCCCGGGTGCAGTCCTCGCCCGAGATGAAGGGCGCCGACCTGTGCGCCGAGGTGGCCACCACCGAGGCCTACGTGGTGCCCGCGGTCGGTGAGAAGAAGTTCACCGTCGCCGCCCTGGACCTCGGCATCAAGGCGATGACCCCGCAGCGGATGGCCGAGCGCGGCATCGAGGTGCACGTGCTGCCGGCCAACGCCACCCTGGAGGAGATCTACGCGGTCGACCCCGACGGCGTGTTCTTCTCCAACGGCCCGGGCGACCCGGCCACCGCCGACCACCAGGTCGCCGTGGCGCAGGGCGTGCTGGAGCGCGCGACCCCGTTCTTCGGGATCTGCTTCGGCAACCAGATCCTCGGCCGGGCGCTGGGCTTCGGCACCTACAAGCTCAAGTACGGCCACCGCGGCATCAACCAGCCGGTGCAGGACCGCACCACCGGCAAGGTCGAGGTCACCGCGCACAACCACGGCTTCGCCGTGAACGCACCGCTGGACAAGGTGAGCGACACCCCGTACGGGCGCGTCGAGGTCTCCCACGTCTGCCTCAACGACGACGTGGTCGAGGGCCTGCAGGCGCTCGACGTCCCCGCCTTCTCGGTGCAGTACCACCCCGAAGCGGCTGCCGGACCGCACGACGCGGCCTACCTCTTCGACCGGTTCGTCGAGCTCATGCGAGGCGACGACAAGCACAGCGTGAAGCTCATGGAGGGCCAGCGTGCCTAAGCGCACTGACATCAAGTCCGTCCTGGTGATCGGGTCCGGCCCGATCGTGATCGGCCAGGCCGCCGAGTTCGACTACTCGGGCACGCAGGCGTGTCGCGTCCTCAAGGCCGAGGGCCTGCGGGTCGTCCTGGTGAACTCCAACCCGGCGACGATCATGACCGACCCGGAGATCGCCGACGCCACCTACGTCGAGCCGATCACCCCGGAGTTCGTCGAGAAGATCATCGCCAAGGAGCGCCCGGACGCGCTGCTGCCGACCCTGGGCGGCCAGACCGCGCTCAACACCGCGATCTCCCTGCACGCCGCCGGGACCCTGGACAAGTACGGGGTCGAGCTGATCGGCGCCGACGTCGAGGCGATCAACAAGGGCGAGGACCGCGAGCTCTTCAAGGGCGTCGTCGAGGCCGTCAACGCCAAGATCGGGTACGGCGAGTCCGCCCGCTCGGTGATCTGCCACACCATGGACGAGGTGCTGGCCGGGGTCGACACCCTGGGCGGCTACCCGGTCGTCGTGCGCCCCTCGTTCACGATGGGCGGCGCCGGCTCCGGCTTCGCGCACAACGAGGAGGACCTGCGCCGCATCGCCGGGCAGGGCCTGACCCTCTCGCCGACCACCGAGGTGCTCCTGGAGGAGTCCATCCTCGGCTGGAAGGAGTACGAGCTGGAGCTGATGCGCGACAAGAGCGACAACGTCGTGGTCGTCTGCTCCATCGAGAACTTCGACCCGATGGGCGTGCACACCGGTGACTCGATCACCGTCGCCCCGGCGATGACGCTCACCGACCGCGAGTACCAGGTCCTGCGCGACATCGGCATCGCCGTGATCCGCGAGGTCGGCGTCGACACCGGCGGCTGCAACATCCAGTTCGCGGTGAACCCCGAGGACGGCCGGGTCATCGTCATCGAGATGAACCCGCGCGTCTCGCGCTCCTCGGCGCTGGCGTCGAAGGCCACCGGCTTCCCGATCGCGAAGATCGCCGCCAAGCTGGCCGTCGGCTACACGCTGGACGAGATCCCCAACGACATCACCGAGCAGACCCCGGCCTCCTTCGAGCCGACCCTCGACTACGTGGTGGTCAAGGTCCCGCGGTTCGCGTTCGAGAAGTTCCCGTCCGCGGACGCCACGCTGACCACCACCATGAAGTCGGTCGGCGAGGCCATGGCGCTGGGCCGCAACTTCCCCGAGGCGCTGAACAAGGCGCTGCGCTCGCTGGAGAAGAAGGGCTCCCAGTTCACCTGGGCCGGCCCGGTCGGGGACAAGGCCGAGCTGCTGGCGAAGGCCGTGGTGCCGACGGACGGCCGGATCAACACCGTCATGGAGGCCATCCGGGCCGGCGCCACCCCCGAGGAGGTGTTCGAGGCCACCCGGATCGACCCCTGGTTCGTCGACCAGCTGTTCCTCCTCGACGAGATCGCGGGCGAGCTGGCGGACGCCGAGGAGCTCACCCCCGAGCTGCTGCGCCACGCCAAGCGGCACGGCTTCTCCGACCAGCAGGTCGGCGAGATCCGCGGCCTGCGGCCGGACGTGGTCCGCGAGGTGCGGCACGCGCTGGGCATCCGTCCGGTGTTCAAGACCGTCGACACCTGCGCGGCGGAGTTCGCGGCGAAGACCCCGTACTTCTACTCGTCCTACGACGAGGAGAACGAGGTCGCGCCGCGCACCAAGCCCGCGGTGATCATCCTCGGCTCCGGCCCCAACCGCATCGGCCAGGGCATCGAGTTCGACTACTCCTGCGTGCACGCCTCCTTCGCGCTCGCCGACGCCGGGTACGAGACCGTCATGGTCAACTGCAACCCGGAGACCGTCTCCACCGACTACGACACCTCCGACCGGCTCTACTTCGAGCCGCTCACCCTGGAGGACGTGCTGGAGATCGTCCACGCCGAGCAGCAGGCCGGTCCGCTGGCGGGCGTGATCGTCCAGCTCGGCGGCCAGACCCCGCTCGGCCTGGCCCAGGCGCTCAAGGACAACGGCGTGCCGATCGTCGGCACCCAGCCCGAGGCCATCGACCTCGCCGAGGAGCGCGGCGCGTTCGGCCGGGTGCTGAGCGAAGCCGGCCTGCCGGCCCCCAAGCACGGCACGGCGTTCTCCTTCGAGGAGGCCAAGGCGATCGCGGACGAGATCGGCTACCCGGTCCTGGCCCGCCCCTCCTACGTGCTCGGCGGGCGCGGCATGGAGATCGTCTACGACGAGGCGTCGCTGGCCTCCTACCTGGAGCGGCACGCCGGTCTGATCTCCGAGCACCCGGTGCTGATCGACCGCTTCCTCGACGACGCGGTGGAGATCGACGTCGACGCCCTGTTCGACGGCACCGAGCTCTACCTCGGCGGCGTCATGGAGCACATCGAGGAGGCCGGCATCCACTCCGGCGACTCCGCGTGCGCCCTGCCCCCGATCACCCTCGGCGGCCACGACATCAAGCGGCTGCGCGCCTCCACCGAGGCCATCGCCCGCGGCGTCGGGGTGCGCGGTCTGATCAACATCCAGTTCGCGCTCTCCGGCGACATCCTGTACGTCCTGGAGGCCAACCCGCGTGCCTCGCGGACCGTGCCGTTCACCTCCAAGGCGACCGCGGTGCCGCTGGCCAAGGCCGCCGCCCGGGTCTCGCTCGGCGCCACCATCGCCGAGCTGCGGGCCGAGGGCCTGCTGCCGGCCGACGGCGACGGCGGCACGCTGCCGGCCGACGCGCCGATCGCGGTCAAGGAGGCCGTGATGCCGTGGAGCCGCTTCCGCGACGTCCACGGCCGCGGCGTGGACACCGTCCTGGGCCCGGAGATGCGCTCCACCGGCGAGGTCATGGGCCTGGACCGGGTCTTCGGCACCGCCTACGCGAAGTCCCAGACCGGCGCCTACGGCGCGCTGCCCACCAAGGGCAAGGTCTTCGTCTCGGTCGCCAACCGCGACAAGCGCAACCTGGTCTTCCCGGCCCGGGCGCTGGCCGGCCTCGGCTTCGAGCTGCTCGCCACCGCCGGCACCGCCGAGGTGCTGCAGCGCGGCGGCATCCCCGCCACCGTGGTGCGCAAGCACAGCGAGGGCGAGGGGCCCAACGGCGAGAAGACCATCGTCCAGCTGATCCACGACGGTGAGGTCGACCTCATCATCAACACGCCGTACGGCACCGGCGGCCGTCTCGACGGCTACGAGATCCGCACCGCGGCGGTTGCCCGCGCCGTGCCCTGCCTGACCACCGTGCAGGCGATGGGCGCCGCCGTCCAGGGCATCGACCGGCTGCTGCGCGACGAGGTCGGCGTGATGTCGCTCCAGGAGCACGCCGAGCTGATCAACGCGGGCCGCGCCAAGTAGCACCACTCCAGTGGGGGGCACCAGTACCGCCGGGTGCCCCCCACTTCCATGCCCTGGGAGGACTTTGTGTACAAGCTGCTGTTCGACCTCGTCTTCAGGAAGATGGACCCCGAGAAGGCCCACCACCTGGCGTTCTTCTGGATCCGGCTGGCCTCCTCGGTGCCCGGCCTGCGCGGCCTGGTCCGGCTGGTGCTCGCCCCGCGCGACCGGGCGCTGCGCACCGAGGCGCTCGGCCTCGCGCTGCCCGGCCCGTTCGGCCTCGCGGCCGGCTTCGACAAGAACGGCGTCGGCATCGACGGCCTGTCCATGCTCGGCTTCGACTACGTCGAGATCGGCACCGTCACCGGCGAGGCGCAGCCGGGCAACCCGCAGCCGCGGCTGTTCCGGCTGGTCGAGGACCGCGCCCTGATCAACCGGATGGGCTTCAACAACCAGGGCTCGGCCCGGGTCGCCGCCCGGCTCGCGGCCCGCCCGCACACCAGCTCCACCCCGGTGGTCGGCGTCAACATCGGCAAGACCAAGGTGGTCGAGGAGGCCGACGCGGTCGCCGACTACGTGAAGTCCACCGAGCGGCTGGCCCGTTTCGCGGACTACCTGGTGGTCAACGTCAGCTCGCCGAACACCCCCGGGCTGCGCAACCTCCAGGCCGTCGAGCACCTGCGGCCGCTGCTGAGCGCGGTGCGCGAGGCCGCCGACCGGACCACCCCGCACCACGTGCCGCTGCTGGTCAAGATCGCCCCCGACCTGGCCGACGAGGACATCGACGGGGTCGCCGACCTCGCCCTGGAGCTGGGTCTGGACGGCATCATCGCCACCAACACCACGATCGGCCGTGAGGGCCTGCGCAGCGACGCCGCCCGGGTCGAGGAGATCGGCATGGGCGGCCTGTCCGGCGCCCCGCTCAAGGAGCGCGCGCTGGAGGTCCTCCAGCGGCTGCGCGCCCGGACCCGGGGCCGGCTGGTGCTGGTCTCGGTCGGCGGCATCGAGACCGCCGAGGACGCCTGGCAGCGGATCGTCCACGGCGCCGACCTCGTCCAGGGTTACAGCGCCTTCATCTACGAGGGCCCGTTCTGGTGCCGCCGCATCCACCGCGGCCTGTCCGCCCGGGTGCGGGCCGGCGGCTTCCGCAGCCTCTCCGCGGCCGTCGGCAGCGCGGTGGACGCGCACCGGGCCGGCTGAGCCCGACCCGGCCCGCACGGCCCCCCACCCCTCCCCCCCACGCTCCCCGGAAGGACGTCATGACCCTCGCCCCCTTCGGCGCCCGGCTGCGCCACGCCCTCGACACCCGCGGCCAGCTCTGCGTCGGCATCGACCCGCACGCCTCCCTGCTCGCCGCCTGGGGTCTGGAGGACACCGTCGCCGGGCTGGAGACCTTCAGCCGCACCGTGGTCGAGGCGCTGGCCGGCCGGGTGGCCGTGCTCAAGCCGCAGGCCGCGTTCTTCGAGCGCTTCGGCTCCCGGGGCGTGGCCGTCCTGGAGACGTCCGTCGCCGAGGCCCGCGAGGCCGGCGCGCTCGTCCTGATGGACGCCAAGCGCGGCGACATCGGCTCCACCATGGCCGCCTACGCCGAGGCGTTCCTGTCGCCCGGCAGCCCGCTGTTCTCGGACGCCCTGACGGTCAGCCCCTACCTGGGCTTCGGCTCGCTGAGCCCGGCGCTGGACCTCGCCACGGCCAACGGCGCCGGCGTCTTCGCGCTGGCGCTCACCTCCAACCCGGAGGGCGCCGAGGTGCAGCGCGCCGTCGGTGCGGACGGCGCGCAGGTGGCAGCCTCGGTGCTGCGGCAGCTGGCCGCGGCGAACGCCGGGGCCGATCCGCTGGGCTCGTTCGGCGCGGTGGTCGGCGCGACGCTGGCCGACGCGGGGGTGGACCTGGCGATCAACGGCCCGCTGCTGGCCCCCGGGATCGGCGCCCAGGGCGCGACCATGGCGGACCTGCCGCGGGTGTTCGGCGGTGCGGTGCGCAACGTGGTGCCGAGCGTCAGCCGGGACGTCCTGCGGCAGGGTCCCTCGGTCGGGGCGCTGCGTTCGGCCGCGGACCGTTTTGTCCAGGAGTACGCCGACGCGGTCAAGTAGCGGGCGGTACGGCGGGGTTCGCCGCGCGGGGCCCGCGGGCCCCGCGGCGGGGGACGCTCCGCAGCGCCGCTGTGACCCCCAGCGACACCTCCGAGGTGGGGCGGCTTGACGTGAGCGCCGTCACATCGGTGCCGCCAAAGGTTCGCAATCACGGTCATTTTGCCCGGGAAAGTCCTGGTCGGCCTTGGCTGACCAGGACTTTTCGTGTTCTTTTCCTGACGCGGAGCCGCAATCCGGGTAGTGTCCGGCGATAGGTCACCGAGGAGCCGCGAATCCCGCTGCTCCCGCAGGTCAGGGGCGGCGAGTTCGCTCTCCGGCCGGTGTCCTGGGAAACACAACAGTCATAGTTCAATCCCTTCCATCCACACCTGAGGTGAACGGCGTGGCCCTTCCGCCCCTTACCCCTGAACAGCGCACTGCCGCGCTCGCCAAGGCCGCCGAGGCTCGCCGGGAGCGCGCCGAGGTCAAGAACCGGCTCAAGCACTCCGGCGCCTCCCTGCACGAGGTGATCAAGGCGGGCAAGGCCGACAACGACGTGATCGGCAAGATGAAGGTCTCGGCCCTGCTGGAGTCCCTCCCGGGCGTCGGCAAGGTCCGGGCGAAGCAGATCATGGAGCGCCTCGGCATCTCCGAGAGCCGCCGTGTCCGCGGCCTCGGAACCAACCAGATCGCCTCCCTGGAGCGGGAGTTCGGCGGCGGTGCCGCCTGACCGTGCCCCCGTGGTCCCGGGATCGCCCGATATCCGGGATAATCGGTGCATGAGTGAGCGTCCGCGGCTGACCGTGCTCTCCGGCCCCTCGGGGGTCGGCAAGAGCACGGTCGTCGCTCATATGAGGAAGCAGCACCCCGAGGTCTGGCTCTCGGTGTCGGCGACGACCCGCCACCCGAGGCCGGGCGAGCAGGACGGGGTCCAGTACCACTTCGTCGACAACGACGAGTTCGACAAGCTGATCGCCAACGGCGAGTTGCTGGAGTGGGCCGTGTTCGCGGGCAACCGCTACGGCACGCCCCGGGCGGCGGTCCAGGAGAAGCTGGAGCGCGGCGAGCCCGTGCTGCTGGAGATCGACCTGCAGGGCGCGCGCCAGGTGCGCGAGTCCATGCCGGAGGCACAGCTGGTGTTCCTGGCTCCGCCGAGCTGGGACGAGCTGGTCCGCCGGCTCACCGGCCGGGGCACCGAGCCGCAGGACGTGATCGAGAAGCGGCTGGAGGCCGCGAAGATCGAACTCGCGGCCGAGCCGGAGTTCGACACGACCCTGGTCAACACCTCCGTCGAGCAGGTGGCGAGCGAACTGCTAGCCTTGCTCGGTGTAGGCTGACCTGTTGTCTTTTCCACCCTTTCGGAAGGTTTTCGCGTGTCCTCTTCCATGACCGCGCCCGAGGGCATCATCAACCCGCCGATCGACGAGCTGCTTGAGGCCACCGACTCCAAGTACAGCCTGGTCATCTACGCGGCCAAGCGTGCGCGCCAGATCAACGCGTACTACTCCCAGCTCGGCGAGGGCCTGCTGGAGTACGTCGGCCCGCTGGTCGACACCCACGTGCACGAGAAGCCGCTGTCGATCGCGCTCCGCGAGATCAACGCCGGCATGCTGACCGCCGAGGCGGTCGAGGCCGCCTGAGGCGAGCCCCCGCACACGTACGAAGGGCCCGCCGG
>NZ_JBHJRC010000139.1:0-20505 GCF_042261735.1 Kitasatospora sp. NPDC056327
GCGCCCGGCCGAGGCCGGACGCACGCCCCTCACCGTGGGAGGTGCCCGCGTGATCGGCGTCGTGCACGGCCGGCGACGGCGTCCGCCGAGGGCGTGCGGCGCTTCCCGTTCCGGGCCGCCGTCGCCCTGGCCGGGCTCCTGGCTCCGGGGGCCGCGGCCGGGCGCCGGCTCAGACCGCCGGTCGGCGGTCCGGGCCGTCCGCGGTGGCGCGACCCGGCGGGAGGTGCCGTTCCCAGAGGTTCTCCAGGTGCGCGTGCAGGACGTCCTGCGCCTCCTGCGGTGCGAGGCGGCCGACGAGGACGTGCACGGTGAGGCCGTCGGCGAGGGCGAGGAGGGTGCGGGCCTCGCGCCGCGCGTCGAGGGACGCGCATCCGGTGCTCTCGCCGGCTTCGCGGACGAGCCGGGTGAACGCCTCCTCCAAGGCCGTGTAGCCGGTCTTCAGCGTGTCGGCGAGCGGCTCGCTGACCACGGCCTGTGCGACGAAGGCGAGCCACACCCGCGCCTCGGCGCGGTGTTCCTCCCGCAGCAGTGCGGCTTCGGTGGCCGCGTGGCCCAGGGCGGTGGAGGCCGACTGGGCCGGGCTCCGGACGAGGCGTGCCCGGACGCGTTCGGTGACCCGTTCGCCGATGTGCCCGAGGGTGAACACGAGCATCTCCTCCTTGCTGCCGAAGCAGCGCTGCACGGCGCCCATCGACACCTTCGCGCGGGCGGCGACGTCGCGCAGGGTCACGCCCTCCAGTCCGTGCTCGTCGGCGAGGAGGCAGACGGCCTCGGCGATGCGGTGACGCCGCTCCTCGTGATCGACCTGCCTGGGCATGTTCGGCCACCTCCGCCGCTCGAAGCCGCTTATTCGATGCGCTTGCACCGGTTCCCAGGTTACAGTTCCGATGCAAGCGCATCGGAACGTGGGTGAGGAGGACGGGAATCATGGGGGAAGACCTGTGGAGGCTGTCGGCTGCGGCGCAGGCGAGGGCGGTTCGCGGCGGTGAGGTGTCTGCCGCCGAACTGGTGGAGAGCCATCTGGAGCGCATCCGCAAGGTCAACCCGGAGGTGAACGCGGTCACCCGACTCCTGGCGGAGCGCGCCCGGGAGGCCGCCGGGCGGACGGACCGCCGACGGGCCGCGGGCGAGGTACTGGGACCGCTCGAAGGGGTGCCGTTCACGGTGAAGGAGACCACGGCCGTCGAGGGCGTGCCCACCACCTTCGGCACCCCGCGCTTCCGCGATCTGGTGGCGCCGGCGGACGCGCCCCCGGTGGCCCGGCTGCGGGCGGCCGGGGCGATCCCGATCGGCCACAGCAACATGCCCACCCTGGTCCTGGCCGGGATGCACACGCGCAGCGAGCTGTTCGGGGACACGGTCAACCCCTGGGACCGCGGCCGCACTCCGGGCGGGTCGAGCGGTGGCGACGCGGTGGCCGTCGCCACGGGCATGGCCGCACTCGGGCTCGGCAACGACTCCGGCGGATCGGTGCGGGTCCCGGCCCAGTTCTGCGGTGTGGCCGGGCTGAAGCCCACCGTCGGCCGCTTTCCCGCGGATCACCGCGCCTTCGGCCCGGACGACCCCGGCCCCGCGTCCCAACTGCTGGTGACCGACGGCCCGTTCGCCCGGCACGTGGGCGATCTGCGGCTGGCGTACGAGGTGCTGGCCGGCACCGATCCGCGGGACCCGCGGGCCGTACCGGTTCCCGCCTACGGCGAGCCCCTCCCCGGGCCGGTGAAGGTCGCCGTCGTGGCGGACCCCGGCGGTCACGGCGTCCACCCCACCGTCCGCGCGGCCGTCGCGACCGCGGCCGACGCCCTGCGGGACGCCGGGTACGACGTGCGCGAAGTGCCGGACGTTCCCCGGCTGGACGAAGCGCTCGACGCCTACCACCGGATCACCGTGACCGAGTTCGCGCCGACCTGGCCGGCGGTGCGCGGCCTCCTCGGCCGGGGCGGCGACCGCTTCATCGGGTTCGTGATGGAGCGGACCCCGCCCGCGAGCGCGGACGAGTTCATGAGGCTCATGGGCACCTGGCTGAACATCCGCCGCTCCTGGGCCGAGTTCCTCGACGAGTATCCGCTCCTGCTCGGCCCGTCGTTCACCGAACCGCCCGTCGAGCCCGGCCTGGAGTCCCGCGACCGGGCCGGCCGGGACCGCGTCGGGTCGGCCATGCGGCTGTGCACCGTGACCAGCTTCGTGGGCGTACCCGGGGTGGCCGTGCCCACCGGCACGGCGGACGGGCTGCCGTCCGGAGTGCAGATCGTCGGGCGCGCGTTCCGCGAGGACCTGTGCCTGGCCGCGGCCGAGGCCGTCGAGCAGCGGCTCGGAGTCCTCACCCCGATCGACCCGATCCCACGCGTACGCGCCGATTGAGCCCCGGGCCAGGGCGGACCGGCAGGCGACGCCGAAGGCGCGGGCGGTCCGAGTCCGGGACCGCGCCGCGGTCAGTTGCCCGACCATGGACCAGATGGTGCCCGAGAGCGGGCACAGAGGCACGGGGGCACCCGGGCGGTGGCGTACGGCCGGGCGGGGCAGTGGCGGGCGTGTTGCCCCTGGAGGCGTGGCCTGCTGCTGTTACCCAGGGGGGATGGCCTCTGTGTTCCAGTCACCCCGTCTCCGGTCCGCCCGTGCCACCGCCACCGCCACCGCTGCCGCGGGCGCCGCGACGGTGGTCGCGGCGGCCCTCCTCCTGCCCGGACTGCCGAACGCCGCCGCCGCTCCGGGGGACCTGGCGAGCGCGACGCTGGTGCAGCTGACCAATCAGAACGTCCCGGCCATCGGGCTGGACGCGTACACCGGCCGGTACGGCACCGCGTCGTCGACCACCGTGCCGGACGCCGACAGCGCGGACTTCGCCGCCGATCCCGACGGGATGCTGTCCCGGATCACCATCGCCACCCGGACCACCCGGACCGCTACCGACCCGGCCAGGAACTTCGCACAGGCCCAGCTGACCGATCTCAAGGTGTGGTTCCGCTCCACCGCGCTGGTGAGCTACGGCCCGGTGGTGGCCGGCACCGTGGCCTCGCTGGACTCCTACGCCGAGTGCGAACCCCCGCCGGTCGGACCGCTCGCGCTCGCCTACAACCGCACCGACGCCGGGCAGATCACCGTCCTCGGCCGGGCCGTCGGGCTCGGCACCACGCGCCTGGACATCACCGGCACCGACCTGGGCGTCCCCACCGTCGGCGCGAGCACCCTGGACGTCACCGTCACCCGGCACGAGGATCCCGCCTCCCAGGCTGCCCAGTCGACCGCGGAGGCCTGGCTCGACGTCGACATCACCGCCACCTTCAACGGCCTCGCCGGTGAGCAGCTCTACCAGGGGCCGGTCACCCACGTGCGGCTCGGCGAGGTCTCGGTCACCTGCCGGGCGCCCTCGCCCAGTCCCACGCCGACCCCGACGGTCACGCCCACACCCAGCCCTTCGCCGACCCCGACCACCAGCCCCTCACCCTCGCCCTCGCCCAGTCCGTCACCCAGCCCTTCGCCGACGCCGACTCCGACGCCGAGCCCCTCGCCCAGCACGCCGTCGCGCACGCCCAAGCCGTCCCCCAGCAGTCACACCCGGCAGCCCGTTCCCCTGCCCGACACCGGTGCCGGAGGCGGCAAGGGCCCCTTGGCCGTCCTCGCGCTCGGCCTCGTCGGTGCGGGCACCGGCCTGGTGCTGGCGGCCCGCCGCGGCAGAAGGGCCTGACGGGCCGGGGCGCGCCGGCCGTCGCCGGCGCGCCCCGGACACCGGGCAGGCCCGGCTCATCGCCGGGGCCCGGCCGCGAGGCCCGCACCGTGCTCAAGCGCAGGCACCGACCCGTGCCGAAGCCGGGCGCGGTGGCGACGGTGCGAAGGGTGGGCACGGCCAGGGCCCCGGCGCCCGCCGGGGCCGGTGCCGAGGCCGGGCGATCGGAACGGCTACGGACGGGGTTTCGCAGGGGGCCCGGCCGCGGTGCTCGCCGTCCGGCGTGGCGGCAGGGGGAGGAAGCCGCTGGTGCGGGCCGCGTACTCGGCCCAGCCGGGGCGTCCCGTGCCGAGTTGGCGTTCCAGCATGGGCTTTCCGCTGCCGAACGCGAGCAGCCAGGTCATCAGCAGCGGGCTGAGCGCGAAGGCCCAGGCGGCCGGTGCGCCGACGGCGAGGAGGTACAGGCCCCACCACACGCAGGCGTCGCCGAAGTAGTTGGGGTGGCGCGTCCAGCTCCACAGCCCCCGGTCCATGATCCGGCCGCGGTTGGCGGGGTCGGCCTTGAACCGGGCGAGCTGCCGGTCGCCCACGGCTTCGAAGGCGAGACCGACCGCCCACAGCGCGGTGCCCGCCCAGGCGAGCGGTCCGGGCGGCCGGGGCAGGTACTGGGCGGCCTGGACGGGCAGGGAGACGACCCAGACCAGGGCGGCCTGGAGCAGGTAGACCTTCCGCAGCGCGTAGCGCGTGCGGCGGGCGCCCTCGGGGGCGCGGGCGAGCATCCGGGCGTAGCGCGGGTCCTCGTCGGCGCCGCGGGCGCGCCACCAGAGGTGTGCGGACAGCCGCAGGCCCCAGAGCGCGACGAGCGCGGTGGCGAGCAGCCGGCGCCCGGTGTCCCCGTGGCCGGCCGAGAGCACGAAGCCGGCCACGGCCACGGCGGTGAAGGCGAGCCCCCAGGCCACGTCAACGCCGCGGTGGCGTCCGGTGCGCACGCCGACGGCGAAGGCCGTGAGCATGACGGCCAGGGCGACGGCCGCGGTGACCGCGAGGTTGGTGGTGAAGGCGGCGGCGTTCACGGCCGTCCCCCGGTTCGGTCTCCCGCGGCGGTGCCGTCGCCGGTCCGGTCGGCGGCTCCCGCCCCTCCGGCGGTGTCAGCGGTGACACCGACGAGGGTGGTGAGCGTGTCGGCCTCGGCGGATCGGGACCGGCGGCCGGGCCGGGCGGGCAGCGGGCCGGACGGCGGCCGGCGCCGCCGGGGAGGACGGCGCGGCCAGGAGGGCCGGGAGGGGGACCGGTTCATGCCGTCACTCCTTCGCGGGTGAGCAGGAGCTGGTGGACGTTCAGGTACCCGGCCCGGAATCCGGCCTCGGAGTAGGCGAGGTACAGCTCCCACATCCGCCGGAACACCTCGTCGAAGCCGAGCGCCGCGACCTGAGCCGACCGCTCGGTGAAGAGCTCGCGCCACAGGCGCAGGGTCTCGGCGTAGTGCGGGCCGAAGGCGTCGGCGCGCACCACGCGCAGCCGGGTGCTGCGGGCGGCGGTCTCCGTGAGGCCGCGCAGGGAGGGGATCTGGCCCCCGGGGAAGACGTACTTCAGGATCCAGGTGTAGGTGCCGGTGCTGGCGAGCATGCGGTCGTGCGGCATGGTGATCGCCTGCAGGGCGACCCGGCCCGCCGGGGCCAGGACGCGGTCGAGGGTCGCGAAGTACGCCGGCCAGAAGGGCCGCCCCACGGCCTCGATCATCTCGACGCTGACCACGGCGTCGTACTCGCCGGTGGCGGCGCGGTAGTCGCAGAGCCGGACCTCGGCCCGTTCGGCCAGCCCGGCGTCGGCGATGCGGCGCCGGGCGAGGTGGAGCTGCTCCTCGGAGAGGGTGAGGCTGGTGACCCGGGCGCCGCGGGCGGCGGCGCGGACGGCGAGTTCGCCCCAGCCGGTGCCGATCTCCAGCAGACGCGTGCCGGGGCCGACGCGGGCCAGGTCGAGCAGGCGGTCGATCTTGCGGTGCTGGGCGGCGGCCAGACCGGCCCGGTCGGCGTGCAATGTCCGGCCGGCACCCGGTCCGGCGGGGAAGAGGGCCGAGGAGTAGGTCATCGTCGGGTCGAGGAAGAGCGCGAAGAGGTCGTTGGAGAGGTCGTAGTGCCGGTGGATGTTCTGCCGGGCGTTGGCGGCGGTGGGCAGTTCCGCCGCGGGCGGCCGCCGGACGGCGAGGCGGCGCAGCCACGCGGTGCCGGGCGGCACGAGCGCTCCCGGGTCGGCGGCCAGCGCGGTGAGCAGCGCGACCGGGTCGGGGCTGTCCCAGTCGCCGGCCTGGTAGGACTCGCCGAAGCCGATCAGCCCGCCGTCGCCGATCCGGTGCAGGAAGTCGCCGGGCCGGTGCAGCCGCAGGACCGGTGCGCCGGCCGGGGCGGGCCGCAGGGTCCGGCCGCCGGGGAGTTCCACGCGCAGTGAGCGTCGTGCGGCGGCCCGGTGGAGCAGCTGCCGGGCGACGGTGGCGCGCAGCGGTACGTGCGGCACCCTGGCGACGTCGGGCCAGCGGGCGGGGTCGACGGCGGGGGAGGGCGCGGGCGGTGAGGCCGGGGAGGTTGTGGTGGTGACGGTGCTCATGGGGCGGGGACCTCTTCGCTGGGCTCGGCGCGGTCGGCGGGCTGGTGGCCGGCGGGCCGGGGATCGGCGGGCGGGCGGGGGTGGACGGGCAGGCCGGCGAGCCACAGGCGGATGCCCCGGTAGCGGATGTGGAGGCTGACCGCCCAGGTGGCGAACGGGTGGGTGAGGGCGGCGGCCAGCAGGGCCGCGGGGCCGGCCGGGCGTCCGGTGCCCCGGACGGTGGCGGTGAAGGCGTGGCCGCCGGGGCGCTCCAGGCGGACGGTCAGGTGCAGGCGTGGCCCCGGTTCCGGCAGCGTCATCCGGTAGTGGCCGTCGACGGGGAAGAACGGCGAGACGTAGAAGTCCTTGGGGACTTCGGCGCGGCCGTCGGGGTCGGGGGGCAGCAGGTAGCGGTGCCGGCCGCCGTAGGTGTTGTGCACCTCGGCGACCGTGCACAGGGGGCGGCCGGACTCGTCGCGGCACCAGTACACCGTCAGCGGGTTGAAGACGTGACCGAGCGAGCGGGCCTGGGTCAGCATCAGGACCTGTCCGCCGCCGAGCCGGACGCCGCGGTCGGCGAGGAAGCGGTCCAGGGACCGCCGGATCGTCGCCGCCGGCCGGTCGTCGCGGGCCGGCGCGTGGTCCTCGTCGCGGAACCGGGCGAGCGGGCGCAGCGGCCGGGGAACGGGCGGCAGGCGGTCGAGGTCGACCAGCCACAGGTAGCCGCGGTGGCGGAACGGGCGGCGCCGGGGGACGGCGCGGACGTGGGTGGTGACGGTGGCGTAGAGGACCGCTCCCCACGGGCCGGGCAGGGTCCTCACGGCGGGCCCGTTCGGGGCAGGGCTGCTCACGGCGGGCCCGTTCGGGGCATGCTCGCCGGCGGGGTGCTCACGCATGGCGTGCTCGCTCATGGCGCGTTCACCCCGAGCAGTGCGTGGGCGGCCTCGATGCCTGAGCGGCAGCCGTCCTCGTGGAACCCCCAGCCGTGGTGGGCACCGGCGAAGGCCGTCCGCCCGGTGCGGAGCCCGGGCAGCCGCTGCTGGGCGGCGACCGTGCGCGCGGTGTACACCGGGTGCTCGTAGACGGTGCGGGAGATCACCAGGTGCTCGGGGACCGGGTTCGAGCTGTCCTCGTTGAGGGTGACCACGTAGTCCTCGGCGGTGTCCAGCCGCAGGAGCCGGTTCAGGTGGTAGCTGACGCGGACCCCGCCGGCGGGCGTGGCGCAGTGCGGCATCCGGTAGTTCCACGAGGCGCGGGCCCGGCGGGCGGTGGGCAGCAGGGAGGGGTCGCGGTGGAGGACGGTGGGGTTGCGGCTGTAGCCGAAGGCGCCCAGGACCTCGGTCTCGGCAGGCGTCGGATCGGCCAGCAGCCGCAGGGCCTGGTCGGCGTGGGTGGCGATCACCACGGCGTCGGTGTCCGTGCTGCGGCCGTCCGCGGTGACCACGGTGACGCCGTCCGGACGCCGGCGCACCGTGCGCACGGGCGCGCAGCGGCGGACGGTGGCCAGGCGTGCGGCGATCCGGTCGACGTAGGTGCGCGAGCCGCCGCTGACGGTGCGCCAGGTGGGCGAGCCGGTCACCGACAGCATGCCGTGGTTGTCGAGGAAGGCGAACAGGTAGCGCGCGGGGTAGTCGCCCGCGATGTCGGGGGCGCAGGACCACACGGCGGAGACCACCGGCGTCACGAAGTGGCCGACGAAGTAGGGCGAGAAGCCCTCGGCGGAGAGGAAGTCGCGCAGGCCGGGGTCGCCCGCGGAGGGGTCGGCGAGCAGGCGGCGGGCGAGCCGGTGGAACCGGGGGACCTCGGCGAGCATCCGCAGGTAGCGGCCGCGGACCACGGCGTCGGCCCCGGCGAACAGGCCGGCGGGGCCGCGCGCGCCGGCGTACTGGAGGCCGCAGCCGTCGCACCGCACGGACATGCTCATCTCGGTTTCCTGGGTGCGGACGCCGAGTTCGGCGAACAGGCGCAGCAGGTGCGGGTAGGTGCGCTCGTTGTGGACCAGGAAGCCGGTGTCCAGGGCCAGCGGCCGGCCGTCCGGTGCGGTGACGTGCTGGGTGTGGGCGTGGCCGCCCAGGCGGTCGTCGGCCTCGAACAGGGTGACTTCCACACCGGCGCGGGTGAGTTCGTACGCCGCGGTGAGGCCGGCGACGCCGGAGCCCACCACCGCGGCCCGGCGCGGACGGGCGGCGGGGTCCGGCGCGGTGGCGGTCCGGTGCGCGGACATGGTGTCGAACATGGTCAAGGAAGCCCTCCCGGCAGGGGCCGTGACGTGGCCCCGCATCGTCGTTGCACCGTGGTTTCGGAGCCGCGCGCGGGTTGGATTGGCCCGGATGGCGGCGTGGCGCGGAGACGGCACCTGGGGAGCGGGTTCCGCAGAGGGCGACGATCCGTGGCCGGGTCGGTGGCCGATCGGTGGCTTGCGCGACGTGCCGGCCGGGCGCGCGCGGAGGAGCCGCACCCACCGGGCGGCCGGGGCACCGGGCGGCACGGGCCGGGGCTGGGCGGAGGGGCGCGGGGCGGCCGTGGACCGGGCGGCCGCGGCCGGACGGATGCGAGGGCGAAGGCCGCTGCCCGGGACCGCCGCCGTGCCGGCCCGGGCCGGGTGCGAACCGGGCTTCAGCCCGTGACGGCCTCTTCGAGGAGATCGACCGCGTCCACCAGGGCCCGCGGACGGGCCGCGCCCGCCGGAAGCCGGGCGCGGGCCCAGCCCGGTCCGGCCGCCACCACGGCGGCCCGGGCACGGGAGCCGCGCGGTCCCCACCGGGCGGCGCCCACCTGACGCACCAGTTCGTCGTCGGCGGTGCGCCGGTCCTGGGACCAGATCATCACGGCCCCCGGACCGATCCGGTGGACGGCGTCGAGCAGGGCCCGGGGCGGGACGGCCGCGCCCAGCATCCGGAACGCCAGGCCGCGCTCGGCCAGTGCCGCGGCGGTGGCTTCGAGGGGGAGGGTGTGCTGCTCACCGGGTGTCGCCGCGAGGAGCACGGGCGGTACGGGCCGGGCGGTGACGGCGTCCAGCGCGGTGGCGCGCAGGACACTGGACACGTGCCAGGAGAGCAGGTGCTCGACCTCGACGTAGTGCTCGCCGTCGGCCGCCCACTTGCGGCCCGCCGCGCGCAGGGCGGGCATCATGACCTCGGTCCAGGCGTCGACCACCCCGAACGTGCGGACGGCGTCGCGCAGGATCCCGGCCACCTCCGGCGCGTCGAGCCGCACCGCCGCCCGGGTCAGGCCCCGGCATTCGGGGCGCACCGCGCCGAGGCGCAGCGCCCGGCTCCCGCCGGGGCCGGGGCCGGGTGTGGCGGGCGCGGCGGCGGGAGCCGGCGCCGAGTGCGTGCCGTCGGCGCCGGACGGTGGCGGTGCGTCGCGGCCGGCCAGCGCGGACCGGGCCGCTTCTCCCGGTGCCACACCCCGGGAGGTCAGACGGCACATGCGCTCCAGCACGGCGATGTCCTGGCGGCTCCAGCGGCGGTGGTGTCCCGCCTCGCGGTGCGCGGGGCCGATGCCGTAGCGGCGTTCCCAGGAGCGGATGGTGGTGGGCGACACGCCGAGGCGCTGGGCCACGCCGCCGGTCGGCAGTCCCGCGTCGTCCAGCGGGTCGGCGGTCGGGGGTGGGTCCCCGTCCTGCCGTCCGCCGTCGGGGCCGGGCGTTGGCGTCGGCATCCGGTGCTCCTTCCCTCGGCCGTTCCCGCACGGCACACCGCCATGGTGGCGATCACCGGTCGCCGAATCCAGCGGGGCCGCGGCGGGTCCTGCGGAGGCGTGTTCTCTGCGGGGTGGCGGGGGCGGGGTGCGGGTGTCGGGGGGTGGGCTCTGGGCGGGTGGTTGCCGGCGTTCACCGGCCGCCGGAGCGTCATGGTGTCCGTGCGCCGCCGGTGCCGGTGCCGGCACCGGTGCGGGCCTGGGCCGGGGCATGGTCGGGGGCGAGGGAGCGGCGGGTGCAGCCGGCCGCGCGGGTGGGCGCACCGGGCGGGGGGCGGGGCGGGAGTCCGTCGTGCCCTCCGCCCGGGCGGATGCCCGGGGGGAGTCCCGGCCGGATTCCTCGCCAGGTGCCGGTGCCGGTCCGTCCCACCGACCGCCGTTGCCGCCGTGGTTGCCGGGAACCTCGAAGGCCGTCCTGAGGCGGCTCAGGGCGTCGCGGGTTCTGGTCTTGACGGTTCCCAGCGGCACGTTCAGCAGGTCTGCGATCTCCCGTTGGGAGTAGCCGCCGTAGTAGGCCAGTACCAGGGCTTCGCGCTGCAGGCGGCTCAGGGAGGCGAGGGCCGTCCGCAGCCGCAGGCCGTCCAGCAGGCGCACCGCCTCCGCGTCCGTCGGTGCCTGCTCCTCCGGCTCCCCGACGGCGGCGTGGTGGTCACGTTCGGTCGCTGCGCGGACGGAGCGGACGCGGTCGACGGCGCGGTGGTGGGCGATGGTGAGCGCCCACGCCAGGACGGATCCGCGGTCGGGTCGGTACGCCGCGGCGGTGCGCCAGACCTCCAGCAGTACCTCCTGGGTGACCTCTTCGGCATGGGCCGTGTTGCGCAGCGTGCGCAGGGCGACGCCGTGCACGGGTACGGCGAGTGCGCGGTAGAGGAGGGCGAAGGCGGCCTCGTCGCCGCGCGCCGATCGTGCCAGGAGGCAGGACAGGTCGTCGCCCGACGCACCGCGACCGGGTCCGCGACCGGGTCCGGGAACGGGGCCGGATGCAGGGCCGTCGGAGGAACGTACGAGGAGGCTGCCTACTGGTGAGGTCACGGTTCCACCGTGCGGCGCACCGGACGACTCCGCCCAGTTGGAGCGGTTGTGCATCGTTTGACGCAACGCACCGCGACGCACCGCGGTGGGCCGGTCGTCGGCCTTCGGCGGCGGGTTGTGGGGCGGCTACCTCCGTACGGTGGCCAGGTCGGCGGACGCTTCCCGGGCGGCCCGCGCGCCCGAGGCCAGTGCCCCCTGGACCGAGGGCGTCGCCCGGTGGTCCCCGCAGACGTAGCGGCCGGGGGAGAACCTCGTGGTGCGGCTGAGCGCGAGCGGTGCGGGCGAGGCCGGCAGGGCGTCGGTGATCCGGTACTCGGCGAGCAGTTGCCAGCCGGCGGTGTCCGCCCCGTACAGTTCACCGGCGCGCGAGCGGGCCGCGTCCGCGTCGGCGCCGGTGCCCAGGACCGACGTCGACACCAGCGCGCGCCCGTCCGGCGAGTAGGCGGGGACGGCCTCCGAGAGCACCACCGTGTTGAGGATCCTGCGGCGGGCGTCGACGACGAGGGTCGGCTCGGCCAGCGGGGAGGCCGGCGCGGTGTGGTAGAAGGTCGTCACCGCCCGGCCGGGCGGCACCCGCAGGCCCGGCAGCAGACCGGCGGCCTGCGCCGCTCCGGTCGCCACCACGACGGCGCGGGCCCGCAGCACCGATCCGTCGGCGAGCGCCACACCGCCGTCGTCCACCCGTTCCACGCGTGCGCCGAGCAGCAGCCGTTCCCGCGGCAGGCGGGCCGCCAGTTGCCGCGGCACGGCCCCGATGCCGTCCTGCGGCAGGCACAGGGTTCCGCGGACCATGCTGCGCAGGACCAGGTGGAGCATCCGGCTGGAGGTCTCCAGGTCCTCCTCCAGGAAGACCCCGGTCAGGAACGGGGCGAGGACCGTGTCGACCGTGCGCCGGGACACGCCCGCCGCACGGAGCGCCCGTGCCGTGCTGGTCTGCGGCAGACGCCGGAGCGCGCGGACGGGCAGTGCCGCGTCGCACACGCCGAGCAGCCCCAGGGCCGCCAGGTCGCGCAGGGGCAGCAGCCGACCGGGCAGCAGACCGGGGCTGTGGCGCGGGTGGCGGGTCGGGTCGGCCAGGCGGTGCGAGCGGTGGCCGTCGGCGAGCAGGAACCCGGACGTGAGCGGGTGCAGCCGCAGCGCCCGCAGGTCCAGGCGCTTCTTCACCTGGGGGTAGGAGGTGTTGAACACCTGGAAGCCCCGGTCCAGCCGGAAGCCCTGCACCACGTCGGTGCGCATCCGGCCGCCCACGTCGTCGGCGGCCTCCACCAGCAGCACCTCCCGCCCGGCGGCCGTCAGGTCCAGCGCGCAGGCCAGCCCGGCGACGCCCGCCCCCACCACGACCACCTCGGTTGCCTCCCGCGCCATCCCGGTCACCGCCCTCTTCCTGTTCCGCCGTGTGCGGACCCGAGTCTTTTCGATCGGGGGTTCGGAGAGCACCGGCGCCGCGGATGGGGTCCGTCCGGGCGAGTGCGAGGACTGCGGTGGGTGGACGGTGCGACGCGGGCACCCGGGCGTCGGACGGGCCGGCCGGGGCCGGATGCTCTCCGATTTCCGGTCCGGGGGTTTGCCGGGCGGGGGCGCAGTGAGGGGGCACCGGTGTACGCGGGCGAGGCCGGTACCGGCTGCCGTGTCCGCGGTGGCGGTGCCGTGGACGGTCAGCGCTGCCGACCCCCACCGGCCTGTCCGTGGTCGAACCGGCCACGTGGTCTCCAGGAGCTGCCGGACACCGGCCGCGCCCGCGCCCGTCCTCGGCCCGGCGAGCGGTCGTCCTGCGTTCCGGGGCCGCCTGCCGACGGCCCCGGACGCGGTTCCCACCCTCGTACATCAGAGGGCGACGGAGGCGGGGGCCCCTGGGAGACTGCGAGGGCGAGGCCGGCCGGGCCCCGCGCCGGTTGCGTGAGGGAGCCGGCCGACCGTGGCCGAGCCTGCGGTGCGCTTCCCGGCAGAGGCGGGCCGGTCGGCACCGCCGGCGGTGATGACGCCGGTGGCGGCAGTCGGCTCCACGGGCAGCTGCAGCCGCTGGGGACGTCCCTCCCCGGGCACCGCAGAAGGGTTCTCCTCGAACGACCGCATGTTCGGATGCGGGTGAAGGGTGGCGTCATGAACAGGGTCATCGGAGCGGCCACGGCAGCCGCGGCGCTGGCGTTCCTCCTCGGCTCCGCGCCGGCCGCACGGGCCGAGGACAACCCGCCGGGCTGTCCCAAGGGGTATTTCTGCATCTACTCGGGCGAGAACCAGACGGGAACGCTCCTCAAGAAGACGAACGTCGACTGGTCCGCCGGCAGCCCCTCCGAATTCGTCACCGGCGCACGGTCGGTCTTCAACAACGGCACCCCGTGCGCCGGTTGCGACCATGTGCGCTACCTGTACTACCCGGGCATCGGGAACAACATGACTCTCTGCCTCCACTACAACCCCGGGCCGGGGAAGTACAAGCAGAACTGGTCCTTCCCCGTGGTGGTGAAGAGCGCGCACTGGGGCGGGGAGTGCTGACGGACCGTACCGGTTCGACGTTCCGGGGACAATGACACCGACTCGGAGGAGTTTCATGAGACCACGTTTCCTGATCGGCATCGCGGCGACGGCGGTTCTGCTGACCGCGGGTCCCGCCCCGGGCGCCGAGGCCCTTCCCCAGGCCACCGCCGCGGCCCCGCCCTCGGTGGATCCATGGGCACCGACCCGGCACTACGCGCCGGGAACGTCCGCCCCTGACTGCCCGGGAGGGAACTTCTGCGCCCACGTCTGGGACGCCTCCTCCCGCGACTACGTGGTGTTCTTCCTCGGCCGGTGCGCGACCTACGCGCTCGCGAACTGGGACGACCGCGGCTGGTACACCAACCAGCAGACCGGTACGCGCGCCACCGCGACCCTCTACGGACGGTCCGGCAACAAGCTGAAGGACATCCCGATCGGCGCCGGAAGCATCGTCGACTGGTCCCCCGTCTGGTCGATCCGCAACTGCTACTGACCGGTCGGGCGCGCGCCGGAACCGGATTCGTCCCGGCTCGTCGCTGCGCTTCCCGGCCCTGCGCGGCGCCCACCGGTCCCGGTCGGCGCCGCACGGGTCCGGTGAACCGGCTGACACCGCCGGTTCGTGGTGGCGATGATGCTCGCATGCGCCGCGGACAGATCCCGCCGAACGACGATGGATGGGCCTCGGCCCCGGACCCGCTGCTCGCCCTGGCCGAACGCGAGATGCGGTTCTACCAGCGCGTGCGCGTCAAGTCGCGCCGCGCACACCGTGCGACGGAACTCGGAGCGCTGGCAGGAGCCTCCGCCACCGTCGTCGCTGCGGGCCTGCACGCCCCGGTGTGGATGACCACACTCGTCGCCGGCGGCGTCCTGTTCTGCACCGGGTTCCGTCAGGTCTTCGCTCCCGGTCCCCGCTGGGTACTTGCGACCCAGGCCCAGGAGTCCCTGCGCCGGGCGGCCAACCGCTACCGGCTGCTCCCGGAGGGCGAGCGTGACGCGGAGGCCCGGGCACGGCTGCTCGCCGTCATCGAGGAGGTCGGCAGCGAACAGGTCAGGCAGTGGGCCGAGCAGCGGCAGCTGACCGCACTCGGGGGGACCCCTCTCCCGACCCGGATTCCTTCTCCTGGAGCAGGCACGTCCGAAGCGACGCCGCCGTCCCTCTGAGCGGCCGTCCGCTTCGAAGCCGTCCACGGTCGAGCCGGAGCCGGCACGGCCTCACGAGGGGTGGCCGGACGACTGCCCGCCCTCCCGGGGAACGAACTCGGGACCGTCTGCGGCAAGCGGAACCACCACGACACGAAGCCTGGCTCGCCGGCCACCGCAGCCCCCTCCGCGTCGGGCTGATGCGCAGGTCGTGGCCCGCAGCCTCCCACCGTGGACGGGCAACCCGTGCCACGTGGCCGGGCCGCCGCCGGGAGCGTGACAGTCGATGCGGGGGAGGCCCTCCTTGGAGCCGCGAGGGTCGCTGGGGCGTCGGTGAGCATCGTCGGGCGGATGCGCAGGTACCCGTGGTCCCTTCCTGTCGGCCTCCGGTTGATGCAGGCGCCCGTGTCCGCCTCCCGGCTCCCGCGGCCGCAAGCCGGGGGGTGATCCAGGTCACAAGCGGCCGGTGCAACGCGGGGGCGGCTCCCGTGCGTACAGGACGGGGGCTCCGCCCGGCCGCACGGCTCACCGCCGTGGCCGGGGCAACGCCTCCTCGCGGGCAGCCTGTACCGCGAACCGAAGGACAGACAGTCCCGTAGGAGAGACCGTTGATGACGCCACAGGAGTTCGACGCGTTCTACGCGGCGTCCTTCTCCCGCCTGACCGGGCAGCTCTACGCGATAACCGGCGACTGGTCCGAGGCCCAGGACGTGGTCGAGGAGGCCTTCGCCCGGGCGTGGAACCGAAGGCGCGCGCTCGACCCGGACGGCGCTCCGGAGGCATGGGTCCGGACCACGGCCTGGCGGCTCGCCCGTTCCCGGTGGCGGCGGCTCGTCCGGGGCCTGCACCCGGCAGGTCGCCACCACCGCCGGGAACCACTCACCGTCGGGCCGCTCCCCGAGGAACAGCTGATCCTCATCGGCGCGCTCCGCGACCTGCCCGAGGCCCAGCGGGGCGCCCTGGTCCTGCACTACATGTGCGACCTCTCCGTCGAGCAGGTCGCGGCCGAGACCGGCGCCGGCGTGAGCACCGTCAGGAGCCGGCTCGCCCAGGGCCGGACCGCGCTCGCCGCCGCGCTCGCCGGCCGGACCCCGACCAGTGAAGAAGGCCCGACCCGTGAGAAAGGAAAGTCACGTGTCTGACCCCGACCACGACATCCTGGGTGACCGGCTGCGGCTGCTCGGCGCACGGATGTCCGCACCGGCCCTGCCCGCTGCCGAGATCCGCCGGCGCGCCGACCGGCGCCGCCACCGCCGGCGCGCCCTGGGCGCAACGGCGGGCTGCGCCGCGGCAGCCCTGTGCCTGGCCCTCCCGTCCGTGCTGCCCGCACCGGAGCCACGGCACTCACCGGGAGCACCGCACTCGCCGGAAACACACCAGGGAGCGGCCACCACGGACACCCCTTCCGTGTCCGCCTCGCCCCAGCCGCCGGCAGCCGTCACCGTCACCAGCACGGCGACGACGACGATCGATGCCGCGACCGCCGCCCGGATCCTGAGCTCCTGCCTGGGCTCCGAAGCCCGCCGGTTCCGCGCGGTGATCGCGGTCCTCACCCCCATCGCCTTGCCGGACGCCGACGGCGTGGTCGTCGCCGTCAACTCCGCCGGTCAGTACGCGCAGTGCGGGTCGAAGGGTGACAAGGGCACCGGCAGCGCCTTGCCCGCGACGATGATCAACGACCGCCCGTGGAGAGCCGGCCGCCTGATCAAGCCCTTCGATCACTCCAGCACGCCGGCCGGCGCCGGCCGGCACCTCGTGCTGGTCACCGGTCAGTACGCGCCCGGGGCCGCCAAGGTCACCGTCAGCTACGAAGACGACCCGACGCAGTACCCCGCCGTCATGACGGACGGTGCGTTCGTCCACACGGCGGCCGTCTCCACCGGCCCCAGCTGGAGCTCCACCATCCCCCCGGCCCCCTACGTCCACGTCTACGACGCGGACGGAAAGGAGGTCTACGACGAAAAGGCGGAGCTCCTCAAGAACACTCGTCCGTAGCCGTGGCGGACTCTGTCGCGTGTTTCGGCCGGGGTTGCTCGGTGAGTCGGCAGGCGGGGCGGGACAGTCGGCTGTCCGGGACTCGCGGGGCGCTCTGGGTGAGCATGCGGGTGCCGCGGGCCGCGGTGGTGCAGCGTTCGGGGGAGGGGCTGAGCGGCGGTCACGACGGCGTCGTCACCGTGCGGGGTGACGGGGTACCAGCCGGCGCTGGTGCGGCCTTCGGGACAGGTGGCCCGGCGCCGGACGACCAGCCCTGCGGCCGCGGCCCCCACCCCGTCCCGATGACGCACACCTCGTCGATGTGCGGGCCCTCGTACCGGGCCGTCACCACAGTGAGCGACACTCAGGGTGGGCCGCCAGAGGGGCCATATGTGTGCGAATACATCCAGCCGATCACCCGGTCGAACCACACCGCCTCACCGGCGTCCTGGGCGGACGCCGACTCCTCGTCGGACAAGGATCTCGGATCGTGGCCGCCGGACCGCGCGGACTGCCGCACGGTGGGAATGACGCTCCCCGCCGGTGGGCGCCGACACCCGGACCACGGACAAGCGCCGCGTTTCGCGAACGAGCTGGCATGGCTTCCGCCACAACCGGTGGACCGAGGAGCAGGCTTCCCCGTTCTTTCCGATGGGCCGGGCTTCGGGGAGGTCCTCGGCGGCCGTATCCGTGCCGAGGCCCTCGTCGCGTTCCGGGCCGCCACCGGCACCCGTCAGCAGGGCGAACTCACCGGCCGGAAGGCCCTTCCGCCGTGCGGACCTCGGGGCGGGTGCCGGTCACCGTTCCCCGAGCAGGCTTTCCCCGGAGACCTCCGGCGACCGGCCGGTGGCGGTCACACGCGGGTGGAGGGTGAGCTTGATGTGCTGGGTGTCGGAGTGTCCGAGCGTGGCTTCACCGCCCAGCTCGGCGACCAGGAACCGCACCTTGCCGCCGGCCTTGGCCGAGCGTTCGACCGCCAAGGTGACATCCAGTTCGACCACTCCCAGGTCGAACACGAGGCTCTTGTCGCCGGCCTCGACCATGGCCTTCTCCAACTGGCCCCGGAGGTCGCGGATGACGTCGGACAGTTCGATCACTGGCACTCCCGGGGTGGTTCGGGCGGTGGACGCGGACCCACTATAGGACTTGTCGAAGCGGGGCATGAAGCAGTCGACTGAAGGGCAACTCCCGGGCATGAGCGTCGAGTTGGGAGTCGGACCGGTTCGGGAGCGCGTCGGTTCCCGGATGGTGGGGGAGCAGCGGTGACGGGGTTGAACGGAGAGCGGGCGGCGGAAGTGATGGTCCGGCGCGCGGACGGCACCAAGGCACGTGGTTCCGGCTACCTGGTCCGCGAAGGGGTGGTGCTGACGGCCGCGCACGTGGTGCGCTCCGAGGCCGGCGTCACGGTCCGCTTCGAGGCGGACCGTCCGGGGGAGTGGAGCGCGCCGGCGCGTGTCCTGTGGTCGCACGCCGGTGTCGACGTGGCCCTGCTCGCGGTGGAATCCGCCGAGGGCACGGGTGAGAACGGCACGGACAGGAACGGCACGGACAGGAACGGTGCGGACGGGAACGGTGCGGGCACGAGCGGCGCGCGGGGCGGATCCGGGCGCCGGGCCGGGCCGGCGCGGTTCGCGGCCGTGCGCGAGCGCGACGCGGGCCTGCGGTCCAGTGCGCTCGGCTTCCCGCTCTTCAAGTGGCGCAGCGACCCCGGCGGCACCGGCTACCGGGACTCCTGCCACGCCCGCGGGGAGATCGCCCCGCTGGCCGACCGCCGGGAGGGCACCCTGGAACTCCGGGTCCAAGAGCCCGAACACGACCCGGACCCGAGGCGCTCGCCCTGGGAGGGCATGTCGGGGGCGGCCGTGTGGGCGCACGGCCGGATCATCGGCGTGGTCTCCCTGCACCGGCGTGAGGAGGGGCTGGGCACGCTGACCGTCAGCCGCGCCGACACCTGGGCCGCCGCGGCCGACGAGACGGGCCTTGCGGCGCTGCGCCGTATCGGCGTCACCACCGCCCTGCCGCCGGCCGCGCCCCGGTGGCGCGACCGCCGGCTGCTGCTGCGGACCGGCGCCGCCCTGCTCGTCCTCGGTCTCATCGCCTGGGGCACCACCGTCCGTCTCACCGCGCAACCCGCCCTGCACTTCCGCGTCCTGGGCACCTGCGAGAAGCCCGGGACGCGCCTCGGCAACGAGTCGTCGGGATTCACGCCGGCAGGCCGCTACACCAGCGAGATCCGCTCGCCCGACGGGAACCTAGTGCCGCTCGGCACCTACGACTCCAACCTCGTGGCCGACGACGGCTCCCTGCACTGGCAGTGGCCCTGCGCCCGGACCGACGCCCCCGGCACCTACCGGGCGCGGGTCACCGACGAGGCCACCCACCGGCGCACCGCGTGGGTGCCGTTCACGGTCCTTCCGGTCGCGCCGTACAGCTGCGCGTTCGTGCAGGAGAACGGCCAGTGGTACGCGGGCCTCAGCCGGACCGCCACCGCCAACCTCCCGCCCCTGGCGTCCGGCACCGAGATGGACAACGTCGCGGAGGCCCAGTGCCTCCTCGTGCGCCTGGGATTCGACCTCGGCCCGGGGAGGGTCGACGGCTACTACGGCGAGCTCACCAAGCAGGCCGTCGTCGACATCCAGCGACAGGCCGGGGCGAATCCGGACGGCGTGGTGGGGCCGGCCACCTGGAAGCTACTGCGCAGCCCCACGACCCCGGCCACGACAGTGCCGGCCCTGGCACCGGCCCCGGCCCCGGCCGGCTGACCCGCCGTCCCCGCCGTCCCCGTCCCGCCCGGCACTGCTGAGGACTGTGACAACCCTCCCGCCGCCCCTCGGCACGGCCCGGGCGGCAACCGTTTCCGTCCGGCGGACGGCTATGGACGGAGCGGGGACTCCGGTGCGCATTTCGGCCGGGGCCGTGCGATGAGTTGCTGGGCGGGGCGGGACAGTCGGCCTGTCCGGGGCTCGCGGGCCTGGTCGGGTTGTCGGCCGGTCCGGTGGGCTGCCGGGGCTCATGCGGCGGAACCGCTGAGTCCAGGAGTCGGTGCGGACTCTTGACAGCCGGGTGGTCCAGACCACCAGTATTGCTCCGGCCCAGAGTGCCCCAGGCCGCCGAAGTCCCCCACCTTCGAAGGGAGCGCGGTCCATGGCCGGACCCGTTCGCGCACCACTCCGAGCTCTGCTCGCCGCCGCCGTCACCGCCGCCGCCATCGCAGGCGTCGTGCTCACCGGGACCGGCACCGAGGCCGCCCACGCGGAGGGCACCCCACCGCCCGCCCGGGTCCTCGCCCCGCACGTCGAGGCCCGGGCGGGCGACAGCCTGTCCGAGCCGGCTTCGCAGTCGGGTGACAGGCACCCGACGACAGCGTTCCCCCGAGCCGTCGCCACCACCTCCTCCCCGTCGCCCTCCACGTCGAGCAGCCAGGCGGCCGCCATCCTGGTGCAGCTCAGCCCGTCCTCGGGCACGGTGGCCGCCGGCTCGTCGACCGCCGCGACCGTGCGCACGGCCATCATCAACAACGGCTCGAACACGTCCATCGCGCTGACGGTCAGTGACGTTCCTGCGGGGGTCACCGCCTCGGTCAGCCCGTCCCCGGTCAGCGGGAGCTCCAGCGCCGTCCTGTCGGTGTCGACCGCGTCCACGGTCGCCCCCGGCACCTACACGCTGACGGTCAAGGGCACGCTGACCGGCACCTCGGCCACGTCCTCCGCGACCTACACGCTCACCGTGACCGGCACCACCCCGGCGTGCTCCACCGCCCCCTGGGTCGCCACACAGGTCTACACCGGCGGCAACACCGTCTCGTGGAAGGACCACCGGTGGAGCGCCAAGTGGTGGACGCTGGGCGAGGAGCCCGACACCACCGGTCAGTGGGGCGTCTGGCAGGACCTCGGTACCTGCTGATCCGCACGCTTCGTCGGGCCGGGCCCCGGAACCGGGGC
>NZ_JBHJRC010000140.1:0-20397 GCF_042261735.1 Kitasatospora sp. NPDC056327
CGGCTCCCCTGGGGGAGCCGGGCCCTTCGTCGTACGCGGGAGGGTGCAGAGTCGTTCCGGCACCCGGTGCGCGGCGGCGCCGCGGCTACGCGCCGCCGCGGTGCACGCTGAACGCCGAGCGGCGGGCCGCCCGGGCCACGCCCGGGTCCGGGTGGACCCCGGAGACCGCGGTCAGCACCGAGGCCGCCCTGGGGTGGCCGGACTGCCGGGCGCGGGCGAACAGCCGCACCGGGTCGCCGGCCGAGGCGCCCTCGACGTGACCGACCAGGAGTTCCGTTTCGCCGTGGTCGAGGACGGCCGCGGCGGTGTCCACCCAGAGCCAGGCGGCGTCCTCCGCACCCAGCACGTCGGCCGGGGAGACCCCCTCGTCCGAGCGCTCGGCCAGCCACAGCAGCGCGTACGGGCGCAGCACCGCCTCGTCGACGGCGGCCCGGACGGCCTGCTCGGCGGTCACTCCGGCCACCCGCAGCGCCTCGAAGGCCAGGCCGCGCACCAGCGCGTCCTCGCCCTGCGCGGCCTCCAGCAGCTCGGCCACCGCCCGGTCGGCCGGGCGGGCGGCCAGCCAGGCCCGGTACTCGGCGCGGGCCGGGCCGGGCGAGTAGTCGGCGCAGGCGCTCAGCAGTTCCAGCGCGCTCTGCTCGATGTGGCCCGCGGCGGTCTGCGCGACGGTGCAGATCTCCTCCAGCTTGGCCCGCACCGCCCAGTGCCCGAGCCGGGACAGCTCGGCGGCGTTGTCCGCGCGGGTCAGCGCGCCGACGGCGGCCAGGCCGTCGAGCATCCAGTCCAGGACGGCGGCGACGTCGGCCGGCGCGGCCGGGGTGTCGATCTGCGGCTCGCGGCAGGTGCCGCGGACGGCCGAGACGGCGGAGGCCGCGTGCGGGACGGGCGAGAGGCCGAAGGTGCCCTCGCCGCCGCCCACCCGGCGCTCGTCCAGACCGCGCCGCAGCAGCTCCAGCAGCTCGATGTCGGCGACCGGGCCGTCCACCAGATGGAGGAAGGACAGCAGCTGCGGGGCCTGGTCGACGGCCTGCCCGGCGAGCACCGCGAACACGCCGCGCAGGGCGGCGGGCGGCACCGGGGCGAGCAGCGTCCAGGCGTCGAACAGGGCTGACCAGCCGCGGACCACCGCCTCGTCGTCGTGCTCCCAGGCGTGCAGGCGCCAACCGGAGCCGGCGCCGCCGTCCCTGGCCTCGACCAGGCCGACCAGCAGGGCCTGGCCCCAGGCCTTGGCGGCGGCGCCCACCGTCATGGCGAGGGCGCGGCCGGCCGCCCGGGCGTCGTCGGGGAGCAGCTCGCCGCGCTTGTCGACCTCGTCGAGATCGCCGGCCCAGCGGGCGATCCGGACGGCGTCGACCAGCATGCGGCGGGCCAGCGGGGCGAGCTCGGCGGGGGCCGGGAAGCCCTCCGGGACGGGGACGCGGCCTCGGCCGGGTGCGGGGGCGGGGCCTCGTCGGCGGGGTACGCCCGGGGCCCCCGGCCTGGCGCCGGCGGGGCGGTGGGCCGTTCCGGGGAGACGGGTAACCGTCGCACCGGTACCGATCGTCGGCGGGAGCGGGGCATCACGGTCGCGCGGGTTCCGAGACGTCACGTCGAGCAGTCTTCCCCTTGTACCGGCCATCTGTCACATCCGGTTGTCCGCTCGGGGGCGGGCGCGGGGCGCGGGGGCTCGACAAGATCGGGCAACGGGGGCCAAACCGGCTGGCCGGAACCGTGTGGCGGGTCCATGCCAGGTGGGAGGGTGCGGACGCCCGTTGTTCCGTCCGCGGTCACCCCGGGCGCCTTGCGCCGGCCCCCGGCGCCCGCCCGCTCCCGGCGGGGCGGGCGGGGGCGCGGGCGGGTTCAGCAGAAGGGGGTGAGCCAGCGGCGGAGGGTCTCGGCGTAGCGGTCCGGATCGGTGTTCCACAGGGCCGCGTGGCCACCGCCGGGGAACGGCCGGAGGTTGACGACGTCCGGACGGCTGCGGGCCAGCCGCTCGGCGGCGGCGAACGGGGCCACCGGATCGTCCGGGCCGTGCAGCACCAGGGTCGGCACCCGCAGGTCGGTGCCCTCGGCGAGGCGGGCGAAGTCGGCCAGATCCACCCCGGTGCGGCCCTGGGCGGCGAGTGCGCCGAGTTCGGCGGCGGCGCCGCGGAAGCCCGCCCGGGCGGCGTCCCGGCGGGCGGTGGCCGGCCAGTCCAGCACCGGCGAGTCCAGCACCAGGCTGCTGATCGCGGGGGAGAGGTCCGAGCGGGCGGCGGTCTGCAGGGCCATCGTGGCGCCCAGCGACCAGCCGTACAGCACGACCCGGCCCGCGCCGGCGTCCAGGGCGGTCCGGACCGCCGCCTCGACGTCGCGCCACTCCGTCTCGCCGAAGTGGCCGAGACCGTCCGGGGAGGCGGGCGCCCCCGCGTCGCCCCGGTAGGTCACCACGAGCGCGGGCAGCTCCAGCCTCCGCAGTTCGGGCAGCACCGGGAGGGCCTGCCGGCGGTCGTCGTCCGGGCCGTGCACCAGGATCACCCAGGTGCCGCGCTTGCCGGCCAGCCGCCAGGCGGGCATCGCGCCCAGCTCGCCCTCCACGGCGGTGTCGGCGAACGGCAGGCCCAGCGCCGCGGACGGGTCCCCGAGGTACACCCGGGGGGAGAGACGGACCTCGGTGCCGGGGGTGAGGGTGCCGTGGTCGGCGCGGACCAGGCGGCGGGTGACGCCCCGCTCGTCGGCGTGCAGCACCTCCTCGACGACCGCGTGGCCGTCCTCGCCCCACTCGACGGCCCAGCGGCCCGGGCGCTCGCTCTCCGGACCGCGGGTGAGCGTGACCCGGCCCGCGCCGAGGCTCTGGACCAGCACCGGGCCGGTCCGCTCCCGGACGCCCGCCGCCGGACGGACCATCCGCTCGGACGCCCGGCGGCCGATCACCAGGACGGCCGCCCCGGTGCCGACGGCGGCGGCCGCCGCGGTGGCCGCGATTCCCCAACGCATACTCGCTCCCCGATGGCTCGGTGCCGGGACCCCTCGGTGTCTGGAACCCACTGCTCAGCCCAGTCCACTCGCGGCGGCGGGCCGCGGCCAGCAGGACACGGCCGTACGGGTTGTTCCGGGACGAAGGTCACACCGCCCCGGCGGGCCGCCGGAGGCTGTGACCAACCCCTCCGTGACCTCGGTTGACTCCCGGTTCGGGCCCGTGATGGGATCCTTCAGCCAATACGGAGGCATGCAGAGGAAGCCGGTGCGAGTCCGGCGCGGTCCCGCCACTGTCACCGGGGAGCACGACCGGAAGAAGCCACGGCGCGCCGTCAGAAGCCGCTGGAAGGCCCGGGAGCGCGTCCGACCCGGAAGCCAGGAGACTCTCGCCCCCGGTTCGTCGATCCAGGGCGCGGACCCTGAGTGAGGACACGCACGCCATGCAGGCTGCCCCGCCCGGCCGGCCCCTCCCCCGCCCGCTGCCGACGTGCGCCCGCTGACCCGGGCCGCCGTCTTCGGCGCGGGCGCCGTCGCCGGCTACCTGGCCGACGCCCGGTTCGGCGATCCGCGCCGCGGCCACCCGGTGGCCGCCTTCGGCACCGCCGCCGGCCGCCTCGAACGCCTCCTCTGGCGCGACCACCGCGGCGCCGGCACCGCCTACACCGCGCTCTGCGTGGGTACGGTCGCGGCCGGCGCGCTCGCCGCCGACCGGCTGCTGACCCGCCGTCCGCTCGGCCGGGCCGCACTCGCCGCCGCCGCGACCTGGACGGTACTCGGCGGCACCTCGCTGACCCGGGAGGCCCGCACCGTCGGCCGCTCACTGACCGCCGGGGACCTCACGGCGGCCCGGGAGCGGCTGCCGCACCTGTGCGGGCGCGACCCGAGCGCGCTGGACGAGCAGCAGCTGGCCCGCGCGGTCGTCGAGTCGGTCGCCGAGAACACCGCCGACGCCGTGGTCAACGCCCTGGTCTGGGGCGGCCTGGCGGGCACCCCCGGTCTGCTGGCCTTCCGCGCCGTGAACACCCTGGACGCGATGGTCGGTCACCGCTCGCCCCGCCACGCCCGGTTCGGCTGGGCCTCGGCCCGGCTGGACGACGTGGCGGGCTGGCCGGGCGCGCGGCTGACCGCGCTGCTGGCGGTCGCCGCCGCGCCCGAGCCGCGCACCGCCTGGCGGGTCTGGCGGCGCGACGGCTCCGCGCACCCGAGCCCGAACGCCGGTCAGGCCGAGTCGGCCTTCGCGGGCGCGGTGGGCGTGCGCCTGGGCGGCACGCTGCGGTACGGCGAGCGCGTCGAGCACCGGCCGGTGCTGGGCGGGGAGCTGCGCCCCGTCGGGGTGGACGACATCGAGCGGGCCTGCGTGCTCTCCCGGCGGGTGAGCGCGCTGGCCCTGGGTACGACCGTCGCCGGGCACCTGCTGCTCCGGGCGGCGCTGGGCGGGAGAAGGGGCAGGACATGAGCGGGGCACTGCTGGTCGCCGGGACGACCTCGGACGCCGGGAAGAGCGTGGTGACCGCCGGCATCTGCCGCTGGCTGGCCCGGCAGGGCGTCGCGGTCGCGCCGTTCAAGGCGCAGAACATGTCGCTGAACTCCTTCGTCACCGCCGACGGTGCGGAGATCGGCCGCGCGCAGGCGATGCAGGCGCAGGCCGCCCGGGTGGAGCCGGAGGCCGCGATGAACCCGGTGCTGCTCAAGCCCGGCGCGGACGGCCGCAGCCAGGTGGTGCTGCTGGGCCGGCCGGTCGCCGAGGTCGGCGCGCTGGACTACCGCGAGCGCAAGCCGGTGCTGCTGGAGCGCGCCCTGGAGTGCCTGGCGGACCTGCGCGGCCGCTTCGACGTGGTGGTCTGCGAGGGCGCGGGCTCCCCCGCCGAGATCAACCTGCGCGACCGGGACATCGCCAACATGGGCCTGGCCACCGCGGCGGGGCTGCCGGTCGTCGTGGTCGGGGACATCGACCGCGGCGGCGTGTTCGCGGCCATGTACGGGACGCTGGCGCTGCTGTCGGCGGAGGACCAGCGGCACGTGGCCGGCTGGTTCGTCAACAAGTTCCGCGGCGACGCCCGGCTGCTGGCCCCCGGCCTGGAGATGCTGCTCGGGCTGACCGGCCGTCCGGTGCTCGGCACCCTGCCGATGCTGGCGGACCTGTGGCTGGACGCCGAGGACTCGCTGGACCTGTCGACCGTCGTCGACCGGACCGCCGCACGCGGCCCGTACGGCGCGGACGTGCTGCGGGTGGCCGTGCTGCGCTTCCCCCGGCTGTCCAACTTCACCGACCTGGACGCGCTCTCCCAGGAGCCCGGCGTGCTGGTGCGCTGGGCGACCCGGCCCGAGGAGCTGGCCGACGCCGACCTCGTCGTGCTGCCCGGCACCCGGGCCACCGTCGCGGACCTGGCCTGGCTGCGCGAGCGCGGCCTGGAGCCGGTGCTGCGGGCGCGGGCGGCGGCCGGGCTGCCGGTGCTCGGCGTCTGCGGCGGCTACCAGATGCTGGCCCGGTCGATCGTGGACGGCGTCGAGTCGCGGGCGGGCGCGGTGGACGGCCTCGGGCTGCTGCCGGCGCACGTGCGGTTCGGCGCGGAGAAGGTGCTCGGCCGGCCCGTCGGCGAGGCCTACGGGGAGCGCGTCGAGGGCTACGAGATCCACCACGGGATCGTCACCGCCGAGGGCGGCGAGGCGTTCCTGGACGGCTGCCGGGCGGGCTCGGTGTGGGGCACCACCTGGCACGGCGCGCTGGAGAACGACGGCTTCCGGCGCGCCCTGCTGCGCGAGGTCGCCACGGCGGCCGGCCGCGCGTTCGTGCCCGCGCCGGACACCTCGTTCGCGGCGGCGCGGGAGGCCCGGCTGGACCGGCTGGGCGAACTGATCGAGGAGCACGCGGACACCGACGCGCTGTGGAAGCTGATCGAGGGCGGGGTGCCGGCGGCCGGATCGCTGCCGTTCCTGCCGCCCGGAGCCCCTGGAGAGCCTGCATGAGTGACGTCCGTTACCCGTTCACCGCGATCGTCGGCATGTCCGACCTGCGGCTCGGCCTGCTGCTGAACGCGGTCTCCCCGGCGGTCGGCGGCGTGCTGGTGCGCGGAGAGAAGGGCACCGCCAAGTCGACCATGGTGCGGGCGCTGGCCGGCCTGCTGCCGTCCATCGCGACCGTCGACGGCTGCCGCTTCGCCTGCGACCCGGCCGCCCCGGACCCGCAGTGCCCGGACGGCGCGCACGCCGGCGCGGCGTCCGCCGAACGCCCCGCCCAACTCGTCGAGCTGCCGGTCGGCGTCTCCGAGGACCGGATCGTCGGCTCGCTGGACCTGGAGCGGGCGCTCGCCGAGGGCGTCAAGGCCTACGAGCCGGGGCTGCTCGCCCGGGCGCACCGGGGCGTGCTCTACATCGACGAGGTGAACCTGCTGCAGGACCACGTGGTGGACCTGCTGCTGGACGCCGCCGCGATGGGCCGCTCCTACGTGGAGCGCGAGGGCGTGTCGGTGCGGCACGCGGCGCGCTTCCTGCTGGTCGGCACGATGAACCCGGAGGAGGGCGAGCTGCGGCCGCAGCTGCTCGACCGGTTCGGCCTGACGGTGGAGATCGCCGCCACCCGGGAGCCGGCCGAGCGCGCCGAGGTGGTGCGCCGCCGCCTCGCCTACGACGCCGGCCCGGACGCGTTCGCCGCCCGGTTCGCCGCGGAGGAGCTGGCCCTCGCGGCCCGGATCACCGCCGCGCGGGAGCTGCTGCCCGCGGTGGAGCTGACCGACACGGCGCTGCGCCAGATCACCGCCGTCTGCGCGGCGTTCGAGGTGGACGGACTGCGCGCGGACATCGTGATGGCGCGCACCGCCGTGGCGCTGGCCGCCTGGGCGGGGCGCACCGAGGTGCAGGCCGAGGACGTCCGCAAGGCCGCCCAGCTGGCGCTGCCGCACCGCCGCCGGCGCAACCCCTTCGACGCGCCGGGGCTGGACGAGGAGCAGCTGGACCGGGTGCTGGAGGAGCAGGCCCGGCAGGAGCCGGAGCCGGCGGAGGCCGCGGAGGGCTCCGGGCCCGAGGAGGACCCGGACCCGGAGGGCGGTCCGGACGGTCCCGACGGCGACGGCCCGCAGGACGGCGGTCCCGACGGCCCCGGTGGCGGCGCGCCCGAGCCGTCCGCCGGCCCGGAGGCGCCGGAGGCCGGGGCGACCGGCCCCGAGGAGCCCGCGGACTCCGGCGGGGCCGGGGAGGCCGCTCCGCAGCCGGTGCCGGCCCAGCACCCCTCCCCCGGGCGCGAGACGGCGCCGGTCGCGGCCGGCGACCCGTACCGGACCCGGCTGTTCGCGGTGGACGGCACCGGGCGGGGCGCCCAGGGCCGGCGCTCCCCCGCCGAGACCGACGGCGGCCACACCGTCCGGGCCCGCCGTCCGCGCGGCCGGCTCGCCCGGCTGCACCTGAGCGCCACCCTGCGCGCCGCCGCGCCGCACCAGGTGGCCCGCGGCCGCGACTCGCGGGCCCTGGTGCTGCACAAGGACGACTTCCGCGAGCAGGTGCGCCAGGGCCGGGAGTCCAACCTGGTGCTGTTCGTCGTGGACGCCTCCGGTTCGATGGCCGCCCGGCAGCGGATGACCGCCGTCAAGGGCGCGGTGCTCTCGCTGCTGATGGACGCCTACCAGCGCCGCGACAAGATCGGCATGATCACCTTCCGGGGCTCCTCGGCCGAGCTGGCGCTGCCGCCCACCTCCTCGGTGGAGGTCGGCGCGGCCCGGCTGGAGTCGCTGCCCACCGGCGGGCGCACCCCGCTGGCGGCCGGTCTGCTGCGCGCCCACGAGGTGCTGCGGGTGGAGCGGCTGCGCGACCCGGACCGCCGGCCGCTGCTGGTCGTGGTGACCGACGGCCGGGCCACCGGCGGCGGCCGGGACGCCGTCGCGCAGTCGCACCGGGCGGCCGGGCTGCTGGCCGCGCAGGGCGTGGCGAGCGTGGTGCTGGACTGCGAGTCCGGCCCGGTCCGGCTCGGTCTGGCGCGCACCCTGGCCTCCCGGCTGCGCGCCACCGCCGTGACCCTGGACGAGCTGCGCGCCGACGGCGTCGCCTCGCTCGTCCGCGACAGCCGTCCGGGCGGTACGAGCCGTCCGGCCACCACCGCTACGCGAAAGGCGGCCTGAGCCGACATGCCCAAGGGTGTTCCCGAGAGCGTCCCCGACGACGGCCTGACGACCCGCCAGCGCCGTACCCTGCCGATCACCGCCGTGCACACCGGTCCGGGCAAGGGCAAGTCCACCGCCGCGTTCGGCATGGCGCTGCGCGCCTGGAACCAGGGCTGGCCGGTCGGGGTGTTCCAGTTCGTGAAGTCCGCCAAGTGGAAGGTCGGCGAGGAGAACGCGCTGCGGGTGCTCGGCGCCTCCGGCGAGGGCGGCACCGTCGACTGGCACAAGATGGGCTCCGGCTGGTCGTGGATCCAGCGCTCGTCCGAGCAGGAGATGGACAGCGAGGCGGCGGCCAAGGAGGGCTGGGAGCAGGTCAAGCGCGACCTCGCCGCCGAGACCTACCGCTTCTACGTGCTGGACGAGTTCACCTACCCCATGCACTGGGGCTGGGTCGACCCGGAGGAGGTGGTGGCCGTGCTGAAGGACCGGCCGGGCAGCCAGCACGTCGTCATCACCGGCCGGTACGCGCCCGAGGCGCTGACCGGCTTCGCCGACCTGGTCACCGAGATGACCAAGGTCAAGCACCCCATGGACGCCGGCCGCAAGGGCCAGCGCGGTATCGAGTGGTAGCCGCGGAGGGCGGTGGCCGGGAGGAGCCGGGCACGGCGGAACGGCCCGCGGAGGAACGGCCCGCGGCGGGACCGGGTACCGGGGAAGCGGGCGCCGGGGAAGCGGGCGCCGGGGCATCGGGCGCGGAAGAACTGAGCACGGAAGAACTGAGCACGTGAACATCCCCCGTCTCGTCGTCGCGGCGCCCTCCTCGGGCGCCGGCAAGACGACCGTCGCCACCGGCCTGATCGCCGCGCTCGCCGCGCGCGGACTGGCCGTCTCGCCCCACAAGGTCGGCCCGGACTACATCGACCCGGGCTACCACGGGCTGGCCGCCGGCCGGCCCGGCCGCAACCTGGACGCGTTCATGTGCGGGCCGGAGCGGATCGCCCCGCTCTTCCTGCACGGCGCGGCCGGGGCGGACGTCGCGGTGGTCGAGGGCGTGATGGGGCTGTTCGACGGCGCGTCCGGGCGCGGCGAGCTGGCGTCCACGGCGCACGTGGCCAAGCTGCTGCGGGCACCGGTGGTGCTGGTGGTGGACGCCTCCTCGCAGTCCCGGTCGGTGGCGGCGCTGGTGCACGGCTTCGCCTCCTGGGACCCGGAGGTCCGCCTCGCCGGGGTGATCCTCAACCGGGTCGCCTCGGACCGGCACGAACTGCTGCTGCGCGAGGCGCTGGAGGAGGGCTCGGGCGTGCCGGTGCTGGGCTCGGTGCGGCGCTCGGCGGCGGTCGCCACGCCGTCCCGGCACCTGGGGCTGATCCCGGCGGTGGAGCGCTCGGCGGAGGCGCTGCGGGCGGTGGCCGACATGGGTGAACTGATCGCCGCCTCGGTGGACCTGGACGCGGTGCTGGCGCTGGCCCGGACGGCGCCGCCGCTGGACGGCGCCGGGCCGTGGGACCCGGCGGCCGAACTGGCGGCGCTGTCCGGCCCGGCGGGCGGTGCGGTGGGCGCCGGGGCCGGCGGTGCGGTGGGCGGTGCGGCCGGCGGGGGCGCGCCGCGGATCGCGGTGGCCGGGGGTGCCGCGTTCTCGTTCTCGTACGCCGAGAACGCCGAACTGCTGGCCGCCGCCGGTGCCGAGGTGGTGCCGTTCGACCCGCTGCACGCCGACGCCCTGCCGGAGGGCACGGCGGGTCTGGTGATCGGCGGCGGGTTCCCCGAGCTGTACGTCCGGGAGCTCAGCGCGAACGGCCAGCTGCGGGCCGCGATCGCGGCGTTCGCCGCCGGCGGCGGCCCGGTCTCGGCGGAGTGCGCCGGACTGCTCTACCTCGGGCGCGAGTTGGACGGCCTGCCGATGTGCGGGGTGCTGGACGGCTCGGCCCGGATGACCGAGCGGCTGACCCTCGGGTACCGGGAGGCGGTCGCGCTGCACGACTCGCCGCTGGCGCGGACCGGGGCCCGGCTGCGCGGGCACGAGTTCCACCGGACGGTCTGCGAGCCGGGCGCCGGCGAACGGCCCGCCTGGGGCTGGCGGTTGCCGACCGGCCCGCACACCGAGGGATTCGCGGGCGCGGCGGGAGCGGAGAATGTTCACGCTTCGTATCTGCATCTGCACTGGGCGGGATACCCGCAGCTCGCCGCCACCTTCACGGCGGCGGCCGCGGCGTACCGGGCGGGCTGAGCCGCACCCGGCGGAAACCGACAGCGCTCCGGGTCTGGTGCTGCGGCCGTGCGGGGCGTCAAAATAGGGACAGACAACCACATATCGCCCAGTTCGCAACCGGTACCGGCCGGACCCGACCGCCTCATGGCGAGCCGACCGATTGCCGGTGACCGCCCGTCCGGCGGGGCGCCGCCCGCGTCAGCGCGGTGCCGGACACGCCCCGGCGGGGTGGGCAGGCTCGAAGGAGCCGTCACCATGCGTCACACCTTAACCTCGTTGCGTCCCCGGGCCGTCCCCGGCGACCTCTCCCGTCCGCACCTCTGCCCCGTCCCACTGGCCCCGGCCGCACTGGCCGAGCTCCACGACGAGTACCGGCAACTGGTCGAGTCCCGGCGGCTCCCGGAGCAGATCTCCTTCGCCCAGTACTACCGCGTGCTGCGCACCCAGTGGCGCGGCGAGAACGTCGTCGGCCTCGACGACGGCGCCATCCGCCCCGGGCCGCGCAGCGACGCCCAGCTCATCGACCACCCGTCCGAGAAGCTCAAGGGCGTCGTCCCCACCGTGGTGCTGCTGGTGGACTTCCCCGACCGGCCGCACGACCCGGCCCACACCGTCGAGCACTTCGAGCAGCTGCTGTTCAGCTCCGGCACCTTCGCCACCGGGTCGATGCGCGACTACTACCGCCGGGTCAGCGGCTTCGACGCCGCCGACCCGAACGGCGGCGGCATCGACGTCCAGGGCCGGGTGCACGGCTGGTTCCGGCTGCCGCACCCGATGTCCTTCTACGCCAACGGCCTGTCCGGCCAGGACCAGGACGCCTTCCCCCGCAACGAGGTCGGGATGGCCGCCGACGCCCTGCGGATCGCCCTCGACCAGGGCGTGGAGTTCCCCCCGGAACTGGACGTGCTGAACGAGGGCATCGTCACCGCCCTGTTCATCGTGCACGCCGGGCCCGGCGCCGAAGCCGTCCCGCGCCCGCAGCGGCCGGGCGCGCTGTGGAGCGCCAAGTGGAGCTTCCAGCCCGGCTTCCCGGTCCGGCCGAACCTGGAGATGCAGACCTTCCTGACCGTCCCCGAGGACTGCCGGGTCGGCGTCTGCGCCCACGAGTGGGGCCACCTAGCGGCCCGCTGGGCGGACTTCTACGACACCGGCGACCCCAAGGTCGAGGCGATCTCCAGCGGCCTCGGCGACTACTGCCTGATGGCGTCCGGCTCCTGGGGCGGCCCGGACCAGCACCACGCCGGCGACCGGCCGGTGTACCCGAACGGCATGCTGCGGATGTTCCACGACTGGATCCGTCCGCAGAAGGTCACCAGCACCACCAAGGACATCGTCCTGCGGCCCGTCTCCGAGGGCGGCGGCATCCTGCTCGTCCGCAGCCCCCGGATGACCCCGCGGCAGTACATCGTGGTCGAGTACCGCCGCAGGAGCGGCCAGGACGAGTTCCTCCCGGACGAGGGCGTCGCCGCCTACGTGGTGGACGAGTCGATCGACAACGTCAACGACGAACGCCACCTGGCCATCGAGCTGATGCAGGCCGACGGCCGGCGTGACCTGGCCGACTCCGTCGTGCCGAACCGCGGCGACGGGGACGACCTCTACCCGTCGCTCGGCAACGGTCTCATCGGCGAGCACAGCAACCCGCCGCTGAACGAGCCGGACGGCGTGTTCAGCGGCGTCACCCTGGAGATCTCCGGGAACCCCGGCGACCCGCAGATGGAGGTGAGCGTGACCGTCGAGTGACCGGTCCTCCCCCGGGCGTTCGCCGGACCGGTCGGCCGACCGCCCGTCAGGTGACCCACCCCGGCCGCCGCTCCGGTCCCGGAGCCCGGCGGCCGGTCCCGGGGGGACCCGTGGATCGCCGCCCTGCCCGCCGCGCCGCGCGGTTCCGGCGGTGGCTCCGGCGGAGCCGCGCCCGGCGCGGCTGGTGAGGCCGGGCCGGGCAGCGGCGGCGACCCGGGTGGTGCGGGGGGGTGGGCGTGCGTGCGCCGCGGGCCGGGGCGAGGAGGGCGCGCGTGCGCCTTAGGCCGGGGCCGTTCCGAACCGCACGCCGGTCAGTTCCTCCGAGAGCGCCCAGAGCCGGCGGCCGGTCTCCGCGTCGGCCGCCGCCGGCGCGAGCGCCACCCTGGTCGGCGCCCCGCGCAGCTCGCCCCGGCCGTCCGGCCCGATGAACTCCCCACCGGCCGCGGCCGGATCGGTCGCGGCGAACAGCTGCGGCAGCGCTCCGTCGGCCGGCCGCTGGGCGAGCGGCCTGAGCAGTCGCCCGAAGAGCAGCCGGGTGAGGCCGGTCGGCCCGTGGGTCTGGAGGCCGGTCGCGGTGTAGCCCGGGTGGGCGAGCAGGCTGCGCACCGGGCTGCCGGACGCCGTCAGCCGACGGTGGAGTTCGTGGCCGAAGACGGCGTTGGCGAGCTTCGACTGGTCGTAGAAGGCCATCGGCGCGTAGCCGCGCGCGCCGTCGAGGTCGTCGAAGCGGATCCGCCCCTTGCGGTGGTTGACCGAGCTGACGGTCACCACGCGCGGGTCACGGCCCGCGGCGAGGGCGTCGAGCAGCAGTCCGGTCAGGGCGAAGTGGCCGAGGTGGTTGACGGCGAACTGCAGCTCGTGGCCCTGCGGGCTGAGCGCCCGGGGCAGGGCGAACACGCCCGCGTTGTTGACCAGGACGTCGAGCCGGGGGTGGTCGGCGAGGAGCCGCCCGGCGAAGTCCCGGACGCTGTCGAGGTCGGCGAGATCGAGCCGGCGGACCTCCAGGCGGCCGGGGAGCCCGGGGTCCGGCGCCGCGGCGGCGATCCCGGCGGCGGCCCGGCGGCCCCGCTCCTCGTCGCGGACCGCGAGGACCACCCGGGCACCGCGCAGGGCCAGCGCCCGGGCGGTGGCCAGCCCGAGTCCGCCGCTCGCGCCGGTGACGACCACCACCCGGCCGCCCTGGTCCGGGATCAGCCCGGCGTTCCATGGTTCCGAAGGCTTCATGTGGCAGATGCTGCCGTCCGTGTCACTCGGTGTCAAGGCGCTACCGAATGCCAAAGCTGGCATGGCGTTACCATCACGGGGTGACCTCCCGACCCGCCGGCAGCCTGGCCCAGCGCAAACGTCAACTCGTCGAGGACGAACTGACCGAGGCGGCCTTCCGGCTGCTCACCACCCAGGGCTTCGACGCGGTCACCGTGGACGAGATCGCCGCCGGTGCCGGAGTCTCCAAGCGGACGTTCTTCCGCTACTTCGCGTCCAAGGAGGACGTGATCGTCCGCTTCCTGGCCGAACTGGGCACCGGGATCCGCGCCGAACTCGCCGCCCGCCCCACCGCGGAACCCCCCTCGACCGCCCTGCGGCACGCCGTCCTGGTCCCGCTGGCCGCCTGCGGCGAGCACGGCGACCGGGCGCTGCGCGCCGTCCAGCTGATCCTGCGCACACCTGCCCTGCACGCCCGCCTGCTGGAACGGCAGACCGAGTGGTGCGAGGGCCTGTCGGCGGAGCTCGCCACCCGCCTCGGCCGGGACCCCGCCACCGACCTCTACCCCCGGCTCGCGGCCGGAATGGCACTCACCGCCTTCGCCACCGTGCTGGAGCGCTGGAGCGACAGCGACGGCGCCGCCGACCCGGCCGCCCTGACCACCCGGGCCTTCGCCCTCCTCGCCCCGGCCCTGGACGCCCCGGCCGGGCCCTAGACGGTTCGCCCTTGGTGCGGCGGCACGGGGCGTGCCCGCCGCACCGGGGCCCGGCGGCGATCGCGTGCCGCGCCGGGCGGCGCGGCACGGGGCGGTCGGTCGCGGGCCGGGCCCGGTCCCGACGCGCGGGCGCAGGGCGGTCGCCCGGAGGCGCGGGTACCGGCCCACCGTGAACGCGCGGACGTCCGGGGCGCCGTCCGCGAACCGCCGGGCCGGGGACGGGAAACGGCCCCGGCCCCGGCCCCGGCCCCCGAGGACAGGAAGCGCCCGCCCGGACTGCCGGCCCGGGCGGGCGGACAGCAACGGCCGACACCCACTGCACCCGCGCCACCCCACGGCCGACCAGACGCACCCCGGGGGGCCGAGGAGCCCGGGCGGGCAACCGACCCCGGCAACAACCCGTCGCATCCGTGGCAACTCACGCGCAGTCGGCCTCCCCTGGAGTGGAGAAGCCCGCCCGGGTAGGCGACCCGGGCGAGCAGGCAACCACCACAACACCCCTCGCACCCGTGCCCGACAACGGGCACCCGGCCCCGGACGCGGAGAAGCCCGGACGAGCCTGCGGCCCCGGGGACCAGGTGGGCCGGCGGAGGAACCACTGCCCCTCCGCCGGCCCACGAGCAACCTGCCCGCCCCGGAAACGGAAGTGCCCGCCCGGGGTGGAGGCCCGGGCGGGCGAGGAGTTGGCGGCCGGGGTGACGGGCGGCTGCCCGTCGCGGAATCCGGGCCCGGGAACCGGGCAGGGCGCGGGCGGCTCCTGCGGTTGCCGGAGCGGGACCCCCGCCGCTGCTCAGGCGCGACGGCGGTGGGCCGTCCGGAAGGCGGCGGCGATGCCGGCGGCGAGGAGGGCTCCGGCGGCCGCGAGGTAGGGCAGGCCGGAGGAGTCCGGCCGCCCGCCGGTCGGGGCCGTCGCCGCCACGGGGGCGGCCGCGATCGCCTCCGGGGCCGCGGGCGCCGGAGCGGCAGGCTGCGGCGGGGTGGTCTCGGCCGGGACGGGCGCGGCCGGGGCCGCCGGGGCCACGGTGGCCGCAACCGGGGCGGCCGGGGCGGCGGGCGCGGCCGGGGCGGCGGGCGCGGCCGGGGCGGTGGCCGGGGCTGTGGGCGCGGCCGGGGTGGTCCTCGTCGGCTTCGCCGGGGCCGGCAGGGCCTTGCCGGCCGGCTTCGCGGCGGCGGAGGGTGCGGCGGCCGGGGGCACGGCGGTCGGGGCGACGATCTGCAGGGTGGCCCCCGGGACGCAGTGGGTCGTCCCCCGGAACGGCGCGTTCGCGGGCTCGTTGACGAAGACGCACCGGTTCAGCTCGGCCGGGCCGAGCGGGGTGGTGGCATCGTAGGACACCCGCACCCGGACGGTCCGCGTCGCGTTGGCGGCCAGACTGGAGTCACGGCCCTCCAGGTGGACGCCGGGCCGGCCGTCGTTGGTGACCAGGTCCAGCGTCTTCCAGCTCCCGTCGGCCCGGCGGACCTGCACGGTGGCGTGGTCGTCGACGAACAGCACGTTGCCGAGGTTGACGTAGCTGGACGGCGTGGGGTTCTTGAGGACCGCGTCGAACTCCACGGGCGCCCCGCCGGCGACCGCGGTGGCCGGCACGGAGGCCAGGGAGGGGTCGAGGCCGTCGACCTTGATCGTCCTGGTCTCCTGGGCCAGCGCGATCCAGGATCCGTCGAGGGCGGCCACGGCGGACCGGAGGTCCACCGACCGGAACCCGCCGTTGCCGTAGCCGTCGTGCGGCCGGCCCATCGGGGCCCCCATCCGCAGCTGGACCTCGACGCTGCCGTGCGCCGGGACGTTCAGCCGGTAGGGCAGCTCGCCCGCGTAGGAGACGTGGTCCTCAAGGACGGCCGACTGCAGCGGGACCGCCTTCCACACGCCGTCGGCCGGGTCCCGGTAGTCGAGGGAGATGGCGTCGGGCGCCGGGGTGCCCGGGTCGCTGCGGGTGCTCAGGGCGAGGCCGTAGGAGGTGGCGGTGTCACCGGGGTTGGTGACGGTCTCGGTGAACTCGACCGGCTGACCGGCGAACCCGACCACGGCCGGGGCGTCGACCTTCAGGGTGGCCGCCGGCGGCGCGTCCGCGAAGGCGGCGGGAACGGGCAGCAGGACGGCCCCGCCGGCCAGCGCGGCGGTGAGCACGGCGGCGGCGCGCACGGCCGCACGACGCGGACGGGCGGAGCTGTGGGAAATGGAAGTGCGCATACGAATTCCTTGGATTCACGGCTGCGGGCAGGCGTCAGCAGCATTCGGCATCGGGAGTGCATTCCATGGACGGACGGACCCGCGGGCAGCGCCCAGGAATAACAGTGCATCGGGGCCTGCTCGCGCGCTCGACCTGCGAACGCGGGGCGGCTTCCCGTCTTTCACTCAATCAGACACGCTTGTCGAACCGAAGGTTGCACCCGGGTGCACGAATTTTTCGGCCTTCCACCGGGCCGTGCACGAATCGGACGGATCGTGGAAAACCGACGCGGCGGAACCCGTCCGGCCCCGGAGTTCCCCTCCGAACAGCCGTCAGTCGGATGGAGCGGGCGGGAGGACCAGGGTCGCGACGGCGCCGCCGTCGGGGTGGTTGGCGAAGGTGAGGGTCGCTCCGATCACCCGGGCGTGGCCCTGGGCGATGGTGAGGCCGAGCCCGTGGCCCCGGCCTCGCTCGCGGACGCTGGTGCGGAAGCGCTGGGGGCCGTCGCGGAGCAGTTCCCCGGGGAAGCCGGGGCCACGGTCCCGGACGGTGACCCGGTGGCCGTCGACGCTCAGGGCGATCGTGCCGCCGCCGTGGCGGTCGGCGTTGAGGAGGAGGTTGCCGAGGATCCGGTCGAGCCGGCGCAGGTCGGTGCGCACCGAGGCGTCGGCGGCCACCTCGACCGTCACCTCCAGCCCGGTCAGCGCGACCGTGCGCCGCACCGCGCGCTCCATCGGCACCGCCGAGAGGTCCGGCAGTTCGGCGTCGGCGTCCAGCCGGGACACCTCCAGGAGGTCCTCGACCAGTGCCCGCAGCGCCTGCACCCGGTTCTGCACCAGCTGGGTGGGACGGCCCGGGGGCAGCAGTTCGGCCGCGGTGACCAGACCGGTCAGCGGGGTGCGCAGCTCGTGGGCGACGTCCGCGGTGAACCGCTGCTCGTCCTCCAGGCGCCGGTGCAGCTCCCGCGACATGAGGTCGACGGCCGCCGCGAGGTCGGCGACCTCGTCGCGCCCGTCCACCAGCTCGCCGATCCGGGCGTCGGTGCGCCCGGCCGCGATCCCGCGGGCCGCCGTCGCCGCCGTCCGCAGCCGCCGGCTGATCCGGTCGGCGACCAGCACCCCGACGAGCACGGTGGTGAACACGGAGGCGGTGACGGTGATGAGGATGATCCGGTCGAGGTCGGCGATCGCCTGCCGGTCCTGGACGAAGTCGACCCGGACCGAGAGCACCGCCCCGCCGTCGCGGACCGCCCGGGCAGCCCACATGGCCTCGCCCTCGTCCGCGGGGGCGAGCAGCGAGCCGCGCCGGCCCTGGGTCGCGAGGGCGTGCAGCCGGGCGGGCAGTCCGGGGTCGTCCAGGGCCGCGTGCCGCGGGCCCCCGCCGACCTCCTCGCCGCGCTCGTAGGCCTCGGCCGCGGCGTCCAGGGCGGTGAGCGCGGAGCCCCGCGCCTGGTCGACGTGCTGGCGGACCATCGCCTCGTGGACCAGCAGCCCGACCGCCACGGCGACCAGGACGGAGATGGCGGCGACGGCGGTGGCGATCTGGCGGCGCAGGGTCATTCGGAACGCCGCAGCTTGTAGCCGAAACCGCGGACGGTCTCGATCCGCCCGCTGCCGATCTTGGCGCGCAGCCGCTGCACGTGGACGTCGACCACGCGGGTGTCGGCGCCCCACTCGTAGTCCCAGACGCGTTCCAGCAGGACGGCGCGCTCCAGCACGATGCCGGGTGCGGCGGTGAACTCCAGGAGCAGGCGCAGTTCGGTCGGCGTGAGCGGGACGAGCCGGCCGTGGACGCGGACCTCCATGGAGTCGGTGTCCACCTCCAGGCCGTCGAAGCTGCGGACCGCCGTCCGGGCCTCCAGGACGGGAGCGGGGACAGGAGCGGGGGCGGGGACCTCGGCGGGGGCGACGGGAGCGGCGGGCGGGCCCGGGACCACCGCCGGCGGCGCGGTCCCGGGCCCGGGACCGGCCGCGGACACCTGGCCGGGCACGGGATCGGGGGCGGCCGGGACGACGCGGATGCGGCGCAGCACCGTACGGATCCGGGCGACCAGCACCGCGCTCTCGAACGGCTTGACCACGTAGTCGTCGGCGCCGGCCTCCAGGCCGGACACCACGTCCACCGGGTCGGTGCGCGCGGACATCATGAGGATCGGCAGCTGGCTCTCCTCCCGGATCCGCCGGCACAGGCCGACGCCGTCGAGCAGCGGCAGCATCACGTCCAGCAGGACGAGGTCGGGCCGCACGGCGTGGAAGGTCTCCAGGCCCTCCAGGCCGTCGGCGGCCGTGGACACCGGGAAGCCGTAGCGCTCCAGGGCCATCCGGGTGGCCTCCCGGATCACCTCGTCGTCCTCGACGATGAGGATGTGCGGGTGGGCGGGTGCCGTGGGTGTCATGGCTTGGTCTCCGGACGGACGGGCACGACGGGTGTCGAGGTGGGGGTCGGCTGCTGCGCGGCCGGCGCCCCGGTGGGGCGCAGGGTCGGCACGACCGGCTGCGGGACGGGCGCGCCGCCGGAGCTGCCGGGCGGCGGAGTGACGCGGGCCGACTTCTGCGCGGCGGCCTCCCGCTCGGCGGCCGCCTTCTTCTCCATCGCGGCCTTCCGCTCGGCGGCCGACATCGTCGCCTCGGGGTCGGGCGGCGCCGTCTGGGGCACCGGCCCGATGCCCTCGACCCGCTGGTCGGCCAGGACCAGCCGGACCCCGTCCCACTGGTAGAGGCGGCTGGTCCGCAGGGAGATGGTGGTCGTCTCGGAGAGCCACAGGCCGGTGCCGACCGTCTCGGCGCCGAACACCTTGGGCAGCTCCGCCCTGAGCACGGGCCGCAGCCGGCCGTCGGACGCGGTGTAGACGTGCAGCACGAACGCTTCGCCGGTACCGACGGCGACCAGCAGTTCGGGCCGGCCGTCGCCGGTGAGGTCGCGGTACACGGGGTCACGGACCTCGCAGGCATCGCACGGTTCGAGGGCCCGCCGTTCGTCCTGACTCACTCCGGGGTCCTTGTCCAGCAGGGCGTGGACGTCCACCGCGGTGATGTCCTGGCCGGGCACCGTGATGTCCGGGACCTCCTGCGGCGGGGGCTCGGGGGTGCGGCCCGCCGTGGGCCCGGGCGGCGAGGGCGGCGGGGCGGTGGCCCGGCCCGGCCAGAGCGGTACCTTCGCGACCGGGGGCGTGACGGGCTCCGCGGTGCCGTGGTCGCGCAGTTCGCCGGGGGTCGCGCAGCCGGCCGCGAGAGCGAGCGCCGACGCGGCGAGGGCGACGCGCAGGAGGGCGCGCGGACGGCGCCCGGGTGTCCTCGTCATCCTGCGGCGTCCCTCTCCCGGTCCGTACTGGTGCGCCGGTCCCTCCCGGCGTGCTGGTTCGTGTCCGGTGGTAGGTCGCCCGGACGGCACCCGGCGGTTCCCCCGCGGGTGCCGTCCGGCAGGCTAGCGGGAGCCCCGTCAGCCGGTGGAGGCGGGCGGCGCGGCGGGGGCGACCAGGTCCGCCAGGACGATGATGTTGTCCGTCCAGTGACCGTCGCCCCCGATCCGGCCTCCGCAGGTGATCAGGCGCAGCTCGGGTGCCGCCGTGTCGCCGTACACCGTCTCGGTGGGGAAATCGTTCTTGGCGGCCTGGAGCAGCTCGCGGACCCGGAAGTCCACGGTGCTGCCGTCCTCCCGCCGCACCTGGAGCGGGTCCCCGACGCGCAGGTCCGGCAGGCGCCGGAAGACCGCCGGGCCGCGCGCGGTGTCGTAGTGCCCGATCAGCACGGCCGGGCCGGTCTCCCCGGGGGTCGGGCCGTTGCGGTACCAGCCGACCTCCGCGGCCCGTTCGACGGTCGGCACCTCGACGGTGCCGTCGGCGTTCAGGCCGAGGCCGCTCACCGGGGCGTCGACGCCGGCGGTCGGGATCAGCAGGCGGGTCGGCTTCGAGGCCGCGAACGGGCGCGGACCGGCGGGTCCGGTGGTGGCCGCGCCGCCGGCCGTGCCGACGGTTCCGGCCGTGCCCGCCGCGGCGGCGTCACCGGTGCCGGTGCCCGCCTGCCGGGCGGAGGTCTCCACCCGGACCACCGGGGGCTCGCCGCGCCCGGAGACCGCCACGGTCACGCCGACCACCATGCAGAGCAGCCCGGCCGCCCCGAAGACGCTCCGGTTCAGCGCGCCCTGCGCCGTCCGGTCCTCCGCGCCCCGTCCCCCGCGCCCGCCTCGCCCACCCCGGCGCCCGTGCCGGGAGCGGTCGCGGTGCCGGCCGCCCTGCGCCGCCCGGGCCCCGGGGGCGCCCGCCCGGCCCGGGGCGGCGGGGGGGCCCGGGGGGGGTGGGGTTTTAAAAAAGGAAGGGGGCGGCGGAGGGA
>NZ_JBHJRC010000141.1:0-20279 GCF_042261735.1 Kitasatospora sp. NPDC056327
GCGGACGAACCGCCGCGCCCCTCCCGTGCGTACGCGACCGGAAGCCCGTAACCCGCGCGGCCCCCGCCGGGTCAAGCACGGCATGTGCACCCACCTCCCCACCGTCCCCTCCGCCGAGGACACCGTCCTCGCCGAACTGCGCCGCCGCCTCGTCCGCGAGGCCGTCGCCGCCCTGCCCGGCCGCTGCCCCCAGCTGGTCGCCGCCCTCGCCGAGGACCCGCCGCCGACCTACCGCGAGATCTCCCGGCGCCTGGGCATGCCGCGCGGCTCCATCGGCCCCACCCGCGCCCGCTGCCTCGCCTGCCTGCGCGTCCTGCTGCGCGCCGAACGCCACGTCTGACCCCCTCCGGCGGCCCTCCCCACCCCCTCACCACCCCCCTCCGCACCCCCTGCCGGCACCCGGCGTGACCCTCGCCACGTCCGGCGGCCACGAGGTTGAGAGCAGCTGACACCCGGGTAAGGCGCTGGCGAACGCGGCTCTTGACGGTGACGCGCACACGCCGATACTGACCGTGGGCACGCCGCCGGTACGGCCCCACCAGGGCCGTGCGGGCCGGTGCGTTCGTGCGCCACCCCGGTCTGGGCGGATCCCCGGCCGGGACAACACCTCCGGCAGCGGAACCGGTGCGACACACCCTCACGTTTCGCGCACCGGGCACAAGGATGGGGAGGCCCCCGCACATGGGCATGAGCGTGATCATCACCACCGCCGAGGCGGACGACGCGGAGCAGATACTCAAGCTCCAGTACCTCGGCTACCAGAGCGAGGCCGAACTCTACGGGGACTGGGCCATCGAGCCGCTGACCCAGACCCTGGAGAGCCTGCGCACCGAGCTGACCGGCCAGTACGTCCTGGTCGCCCGCCTCGGCGAGGAGATCGTCGGCACCGTCCGCGGCGAGGTCGGCCCCGACGGCGCCGGCCGGATCGGACGCCTGGTCGTCCACCCCCGCATGCAGCGCCACGGGCTCGGCGGCCGGCTGCTCGAAGCCCTGGAGCAACGCCTCGCCGAGGACGGCGCGGTCACCTCCTACCGGCTCTTCACCGGCCACCGCAGCCTCGGCAACCTGCGCCTCTACGCCCGCCAGGGCTACCGGCAGACCACCGTCGAACAGATCAGCGGCCGGCTCACCCTGGTCCACCTGGAGAAGCCCGCCGGCACCCCGCTGGCCGCCACCGCCTGAACACCCCGACCGCAACGGTCCTCGTCGGCGCCGCCACCATCCGGACCCACGGTGGCGGCGCCGAGCCGTGTTCCGGCAGTTCACGGCCACCGGCGTCCGCATTCCGGACAGCCTTGCGAAATAATTGGGCGTACCTGCGCCCATCTGTTTTACTGGCTCACATGACTGCGACGACGAAATGGACCCCCACCGGCACACTGCCGGCAGGTGAGCGTGCCATGTGCCGTCGAATGTGTCACCGCTGAGGGCCACCGCCCCCGGCACCCCGCTGAGAGTGCCCCCTCCTCGCGCCCCGAAGCGAGACCCCGGCGCCGCTCCCGCCCGTGCGAGCGCGCCCACCCGACCCACCACCCCTGCCTTCCGCCTGCCCGCCTGCCCGCGGGCGGCCGGTGACTCGTAAGGGCCACGCCGTCGCGCGGCCCGGCCGCCCAGCGGCGACGATCAAGAGGTGGCAGGTCCGGACCCCCCCAGGCACGACGCCGTCCCCGTCGCCGACCGCACCCCGGTACGGCGGCCGAACGCCGCCCGTCCCCGACCCACGGAAGCAGCTGTGATCACCACCACGGACCTCACCAAGGTCTACCGATCCCGCGGCCGCGAGGTGACCGCCCTCGCCGGCGTCGACCTCCACGTCCGCCCCGGCGAGGTCTACGGAGTCGTCGGCACCAGCGGCGCGGGCAAGTCCACCCTCATCCGCTGCGTCAACATGCTGGAGCGCCCCAGCTCCGGCACCGTCACCGTGGACGGCGTCGAACTCACCGCCCTCGCCGGCGGCGAGAACCGGGCCGGCAAGGAACTCCGCGAGGCCCGCCGCCGGATCGGCATGGTCTTCCAGCACTTCAACCTCCTCGCCTCCCGCACCGTCCAGCAGAACGTCGAACTCCCGCTGGAGATCATCGGCCTCGACCGGACCGAACGCCGCCGCAAGGCCGCCGAACTCCTCGACCTCGTCGGCCTCGCCGACAAGGCCCGCAGCTACCCCGGCCAGCTCTCCGGCGGCCAGAAGCAGCGCGTCGGCATCGCCCGCGCCCTCGCCGGCGACCCCAAGGTGCTGCTCTCCGACGAGGCCACCTCCGCGCTCGACCCCGAGACCACCCGCTCCATCCTCAAACTGCTGCGCGACCTCAACCAGCAGCTCGGCCTCACCGTCCTGCTCATCACCCACGAGATGGACGTCATCAAGTCCGTCTGCGACAGCGCCGCCCTCATGCGCGGCGGCCGCGTGACCGAGTCCGGACCGCTCACCGACCTGCTCGCCCGGCCCGACTCCGAACTCGCCCGCGAGCTCTTCCCGCTCGGCGAGTTCGGCACCGGCCACCCCGGCGCCACCGTGCTGGAGATCACCTTCCAGGGCGACGCCCCCGCCCACCCGTTCGTCTCCCAGCTCGCCCGCACCTACCAGATCGACATCAACATCCTCGGCGCCGCCGTCGAGACCATCGCCGGCCGCATGGTCGGCCGGATGCGGGTCGAACTGCCCGGCGGCCACCAGGACAACGTGGTGCCCATCGGCTTCCTGCGCGAACAGGGCCTCCAGGTCGACGTCCTCGACCCGGCGCGCCCCACGAGGACGAACGGAGCCGTGGCATGACCTGGGACCAGATGCAGGAACTGATGTGGCCCGCCACCTGGGAGACCCTCCAGATGGTCGGCGTCGCCACCCTCGGCACCGTCCTGCTCGGCCTGCCGCTCGGCGTGCTCCTCGTCCTCACCGACAAGGGCGGCCTGCTCCAGAACCGGCCCGTCAACAAGGTGCTCGGCGCCGCCGTGAACATCGCCCGCTCGGTGCCGTTCATCATCCTGATGATCGCCCTCATCTCCTTCACCCGCTGGCTGGTCGGCACCTCCATCGGCTGGGAGGCCGCGACCGTGCCGCTCACCATCGGCGCGATCCCCTTCTTCGCCCGCCTCGTCGAGACCTCCGTGCGCGAGGTCGACCGCGGCCTGGTCGAAGCCGTGCAGGCCATGGGCGGCTCCACCTGGACCATCGTCCGCAAGACGCTGATCCCCGAGGCCCTGCCCGGCCTCGCCGCCTCCGTCACCACCACGATCATCACGCTGATCAGCTACTCCGCCATGGCCGGCGCGGTCGGCGGCGGCGGCCTCGGCACCCTCGCCATCAACTACGGCTACTTCCGCTTCGAGACCGCCTTCATGTGGATCATCGTGGCCGAATTGGTGATCATCGTCACCCTCGTGCAGCTGCTCGGCGACGCGGCCGTCCGCGCCCTCGCCAACCGCGGCCGCACCGGCGGCCGGACCCGCCTGCTGCGCCCCCGCGGCGGCACCCCGGCCACCCCCGACGAGGACCTCGTCGCCTCCTAGACCTCCCGCGTCCGACCCCCGGACCCGGCTCCCCGCATCACGCAGAAAGGCACTTTTCGTGCGCAACGCCCTGAAGTTCACCAGCGTCCTCGCCACCGCCGGCATCGCCCTCTCCCTCGCCGCCTGCGGCAGCAACGGCGACTCGAAGTCCTCCTCGGACCCGAACGCGCCGCTCACCGTCGTCGCCAGCCCCACCCCGCACGGCCAGATCCTCAAGTACGTCAAGGACAACCTCGCGGAGAAGGCCGGCCTCAAGCTCAACGTCAAGGAGGTCACCGACTACGTGACCCCCAACACGGCGGTCCAGGACGGCTCGGCCGACGCCAACTACTTCCAGCACGTGCCGTACCTGGAGGACTTCAACAAGAAGCACAACACCCAGATCGTCTCCGTCGAGACGGTCCACCTGGAGCCCCTCGGCCTCTACTCCAAGAAGGTCAAGGCCGTCGGCGACCTCAAGGACGGCGCCACCGTCGGCCTGCCCAACGACGCCACCAACGAGGGCCGCGCGCTCAAGCTCCTCGCCGACAACAACGTCATCACCCTCAAGGCCGGGGTCGGCACCGCCGCCACCCCCGCCGACGTCACCGGCAACCCCAAGAACCTCAAGTGGAAGGAGCTGGAGGCCGCCCAGCTGCCCCGCTCCATCGACGACCTCGACGCCGCCGTCATCAACGGCAACTACGCCCTCGACGCCGGCCTCAAGCCCACCAGCGACTCCATCCTCCTGGAGAAGGCCGAGGGCAACCCCTACGCCAACATCCTGGCCGTCAAGCAGGGCAAGGAGAACGACCCCCGCGTCAAGAAGCTCGCCGAGCTGCTCCACTCGCCCGAGGTCAAGAAGTACATCGACGACACCTTCCAGGGCGCCGTCATCCCGGCCTTCTGATCCGACCGGTCCCCGCGGCCACGGCCGCCGACCCTCCCGCCGGACCCCACCGGGCCCCCGCCGCAACCAGGCGGGGGCCCGGTCGGGCAGGATGCACCAGTGACGCTCCGCCAGACCCGCGTCTGACGTACCGTCGTCCGGTCCGTGCACCGCGTGACAACCCGGCACCGGCGAGGCGTACGGTGTGTCCACGACCCGGCGAGGAGAGACGGCATGGCAGCGAGCTTCCCCGAGACCGCCATCAGCACCGAACGGCTGCTGCTGCGCCCGCTTGCGGAGGACGACGCCCCGGGCCTGACCGCCATGATGGCCGACGAACTCGTCCTGGCCTGGACCGACCACCCCCACCCCTTCACCGAGGCCCACGCCACCGCACTCGCCCGCACCCTCGCCCCCGCCCACCGCGCGGCCGGCCACGGCATCGTCCTCGCCGTCACCGAACACCTCACCCAGCGCCTCGTCGGCCTCGTCGAACTCCGCCGCACCGACTGGAGGCTGCGCTCCACCGAGATCTCCTTCGTCACCGCCATCTGGGCCCGCGGCGAGGGCTACGCCCCCGAAGCCGTCCTCGGCGTCGCCCAGTGGCTCTTCGAGGACCGCGGCTTCCTCCGCCTGGAACTGCGCACCGCCGCCGGCAACACCGCCGCCCAGCAGGTCGCCCAGAAGACCGGCGCCATCAGCGAGGGCGTCCTGCGCAGCGCCTGGATAGTGCGCGGCGAACCCGGCGAACCCGGCCGCGGCGCCGAGGAGAGCCGCAGCGACCTCATCCTCTGGAGCCTGCTCCCCGAGGACCTCGAAACCCCCGAGACCGCCGCCCCCGCCTGGGCCGGCCACGACCGCTACGTCCTGCGCGACTGAACCCGACCGACGCCCGGACCGGCTGACCCGCCGGCCACCCCGCCGCGGACATGTGTGCGAGATGTCCGCGCCGAGGGGATCACACCCGGTAGCCTCGGACCGGCGCCGCACACCGGCGCCGCCTGTCGGTGCACGGATGGCGAGGGAGAACAGCCGCAGATGGCTGACCGGATCACGGTCATCGGGTGGGACGGCACCCCGCTCACCGAGGCCGCCGCCGCGGCCCTCGCCGCAGCCACCCTGGTGGCCGGCGCACCCTACCAGCTCAAGGCCCTCCCGGTGCCGGCCGCCGCCGAACGCATCGCCCTCGGCAGCATCCGGCTCGCCGCCCGCCGCATCGCCGAACACCGCGGCGCCGCCGTCGTCATCGCCGAGGGCGACCCCGGCTTCTTCGGCGTCGTACGCACCCTTCGGGGCCCCGAGCACGGCCTCGAACTGGAGGTCCTGCCCGCCGTCTCCTCCGTCGCCGCCGCCTTCGCCCGCGCCGGCATGCCCTGGGAGGACGCCCAGGTCGTCAGCGCCCACGGCGGCCGGCTGCGGCGCGCCGCCAACATCTGCCGCGCCCACCCCAAGGTCGCCGTGCTCACCGCCCCCGGCGCCGGCCCCAGCGAACTCGCCCTCATGCTCCGCGGCGTCCACCGCACCTTCGTCGTCTGCGAGGCCCTGGGCACCCCCGACGAGGACGTCACCGTCCTCACCTCCGACCGCGTCGCCGACCACATCTGGCGCGACCCCAGCGTCGTCCTGGTCATCGGCGGCAGCAGCGCCGGCGGCCCCGGCGGCGGACCCCAGAGCGGGGCCGCCCGCGAGGCGGCCGGCTGGCTCGCCGGACGGCCCGTCGGCTATCCCGGCCCGGACCGCGGCTGGGCCCTGCCCACCGACACCTACACCGGCACCGGGCGCGCGCCCGGCGCACCCGACACGCTCCCGGCGCACGTCCGCGCGCTCGTGCTCGCCCGCCTCGGCGCACGCCCCGGCGACCTCGTCTGGTCCGTCGGCGCCGGCAGCGGCGCGCTCGCCGTCGAGGCCGCCCGGTTCGGCGCCGCCGTCGTCGCCGTCGAGCCCGACGGCGCCGCCTGCGCCCGCCTCGCCGTCAACGCCCGCCGCTACGGCGTCGAGGTCGAGACGGTCCACGGCCACGGACCCGACGTCCTCGGTGAACTCCCCGAACCCGACGCCGCCGTGGTCGAGACCGGCGGCCCCGGCACCGTGCGCGCCGTGCTCTCCCGCCGCCCCGAACGGATCGTCGCCGTCGCCCGCACCCTCGCCGAGGCCGAGGAGGTCCGGCGCGCCATCGCCGACGCCGGCTACCGCGCCGACGGCGCCCTGCTCCAGTCCGCGCCCCTGCTCCCGCCGGCCGCCGGTCCCGGCACCGGCGGACAGGGACTGCGGCTCGGAGTCGGCGACCCCGGCACCTTCCTGCTCTGGGGTGAGCAGAAACCGTGAAGACCCGGTGCCGCCCGGGGGAGGACCACCCGGCCCCGACGGCGGAACCGCGCCACGCCGGACGGTGATCCAGGTCGCATCCGGACACCGATTCGAAAGGCGGCCCCGCCGGGCCGGTAGTGTGGCGTCCAGGACGGCTGCGGCCTCCGCCGCCCGCCCGATCCGGTCGGTTTGTCGCCCTCCTGACGTGGCGCAGAACCGGCCGGTTCGGAGTGTGGGCAATTCGACGGGCCGCCCGCCGGACCTGGAGAATGCCGTAGGGTCCGGTGCGGTCGTGCCGGTTGCCCCGGCTTGTCGTTGTTTCAGATGACGCGCCACCCCTCACGGGTGGTGCGCGGGCCGGGGTGCCGCAGCGCGCCGGAAGGACTTCGGCCGCAGCGCCCCGGCGCGGCGGCCGTGTGTGGTTGAGGGGCGGGCCGGTGCAGGCCCGGCCCGTGCGGATGGGCGCTGCGGTCGGTGATCGCGTCGCCGAGGGCGCGGCAGCGGCCTGGAAGGAGCTTAGACATGACCGATGGCGGCCACGTCCCCAACGAGGGACTGCCGGAGCACCTGCTCGCCGGGTCCGACCCGCTCGGCGGCCCGCAGGGGGTCGCGGCCGTCGCACCCGGGCAGGGCGTCGCGCCGGACGGTACCGTCCCGCCCGGCCCCGGCCTCCTCCCGCCGCACGGGGTCCCCGCCCAGGGCACCCCGCTCGGCACCCCCGGCTACGCCGCCCCCGGCCTCCAGGGCACCGGCCTGCCCGGCGCCCCCGCCGACGGCTGGACCGTCGACCCCGGCGCGCAGCGCCCGACCTTCCACTTCGTCGACCAGCCGGACGGCCTCGACGAGGACGACGACGTCCTGCTGATGCCCGGCCCGCAGGGCTCCTGGGGCGAGCCGCTCGCCACCGACCCGGCCGGCGACCCGCAGAGCCCGCCCGGCACCCCCGTCGAGCCGTCCTGGCCGCCGCTGGACCCGCCCGTGCTCGGCGCGCCGCAGGGCCGGACCCCGCACCCGCCGCTCCAGGCCCACGCGGCCCCCGGCCCGCAGACCGTCCCGGCCCAGGCCCAGGGACCGGAGCCGGTGACGGCCGCTCAGCAGCCGCGCCGCCCGCTGCACGCCGGCCCGCCGATCCCGGACCCGTCCCTGATGACCGGCCAGGTCCCGGTCCGCTCGCTCGCCGACCGCGGCCCCTCCACCGGCAGCACGCCCGCGCACGGCATCCCGATCGTGCCGGCCTCGGCCCTCCAGCCGGAGCCGCAGGCCGTCCCGGTGGCGGTTCCGGTCGTCCCCGTCGCGCAGGCGGGGCCCGCCGTCCAGGACGCGCAGCCGGTCCGGTCCGCGCAGGCCGCCCAGCCCGTGCAGCCCGGCCAGGACGTGCAGCCCGCGCAGCAGGCGGTGGCCCCGGAGCAGACCGGGCCCGCCGTGCAGAAGGCAGCCGCGCAGCAGGGTGTCGTCCCGCAGGCCGGCGTGCCCGTGGAGGCCGTCGTGGAGGCGCAGGCGCCCGCCGAGGCCGTCGCCGCGCCCGGCGCCGTTCAGCAGCCGGCCGCGCCGGTCGCGTTCGTCGAGCCGGCCGTGCTCGCCCCGGAGACCGTCGAGGCCGGGGAGGCCGCCGTCCCGCAGGCCGTCCCCGCCGGGACGCCCGAGGCCGTCGGCGTGGCCGTCGCGTTCGTCGAGCCGGTCGCCGCCGGTGCCGTCGCCGCCCGGGCCGGTGCCGCGCCCGGTACCGAGGCTCCGGCCGGGGCCGCCGCCGGGACCGGCGAGCCGGTGCAGGGGGAGACCCCGGCCACCGAGGCCGCCGTCGACGCACCGGCCGCCGAGGGGCAGGCCGCCGCCCCGGCCGGTCCGCCGCGTCGGATCTCCGCGTTCCTCGCCGCGCCGACCCCGCACGGGCTGCCGCAGGTCGAGGCCGTCGACCCGGCCGCGCGGACCGCCGCCGCCACCGAGGCGGAGCAGTCCGCCCCCATAGCGCCCGCCGCCGAGCAGGCCGGGACCGGGACGGCCGAGGCGGAGGCCGTGCCCGTCGCCGCGACCCCGGCCGAGGGCACCGCCGAGCAGGCCGCTCGGCCCGAGCAGGGCGACCTGGCCGGTCAGCCGGCCCAGGCCGCCGTGGAGGGCACCGGGGACGCCGGGTCCGTCGCGGCCGAGGAGCCCGCCGCCGGTCCGGCCGCCGAGGGTGCCGCCCCCGTCGAGCCGACCGAGCCCGTGGGCCCGGCCGCCGAGCAGCCGGTTGCCGAGCAGACCGCCGGCGAGTCGACCGTCACCCAGCAGCCGGCCGTCGAGCAGTCGGCCGTGGACCGGCCGGTCGTCGAACAGCCGGTCGTCGAGCCGGGCGCGGGCGAGCAGGCCGCGGGCGAGCAGGCCGCGGGCGAGGCCGGGGCCGTGAACCCCGAGGCCTCCGCCGAGACTGCCGTCGGCACCGGCGAGATGCCCTCGGGCCAGCCCGTCGCCGCCCCCGCGGACGCTCCGGCCGGCGCCGGCCCGGCCACCGATGCGCCCGTCACCGAGGCGCCGGCCGCCGAGCAGCCCGCCGGGGCCGAGGCCCCCGCCGGGGCGCCGCAGGCCCAGGAGGCCGCGCCGGCCGAGGGCACCGAGCAGCAGTCCGCCACCGAGCCGGTCCCCGCCGAGGTTCCTGAACCCTCCGAGGCCCCCGCGGCCGACGGCACCCCGTCCGAGGGCGCCCCGGCGGTCGAAGGCCCGGAGACGGACGCCCCGGACGTCCCTGACGTCCTGACCGACGCGACCGAGCCGGCCGAGGCCGTCGCCGCCGCCCAGGCACCCGGGACCCCCGAAGGCACCGACGCCGCCGGACCGGCCGAGGCCGCCGCCTCCGAGGAGCCCGCCGAGCCCACGGAGCCCACGGAGCCCGCCGAGGCCGAGGAGCCCGCCGAGCCCCGCGGTCCGGCCGCCCCCGCCTACGACGAGGCCGGCCGCGACGCCGTCCACCAGGTCATCCGCGAGCGCCGCGACATCCGCAACGGCTTCCGCCCCGACCCGATCCCGCACGAGGTGCTGATCCGCGTCCTGGAGGCCGCCCACACCGCCCCCAGCGTCGGCTACTCCCAGCCCTGGGACTTCGTGGTCATCCGCTCCGCCAAGACCCGCCGCAGGATGCACGCCCTGGCCGAGCGCCAGCGCGAGGCGTACGCGGACTCGCTCCCCAAGGGCCGCGCGAAGCAGTTCAAGGAAATCAAGATCGAGGCGATCCTCGAAACGCCCGTCAACATCGTGGTCACCGCCGACCGCACCCGCGGTGGCCGGCACACCCTGGGCCGGCACACCCAGCCGCAGATGGCCCCCTACTCGGCCGCCCTCGCCGTCGAGAACCTCTGGCTGGCCGCCCGCGCCGAGGGCCTCGGCGTCGGATGGGTGAGCTTCTTCGACGAGGAGGAGCTGGTCCGCGAACTCGGCCTGCCCGAGCACCTGGAGGTCGTCGCCTACCTGTGCGTCGGCTTCGTCGACGCCTTCCCGGACGAGCCCGAGCTCCAGCAGCAGGGCTGGGCCAGGAAGCGCCCGCTGTCCTGGGTCGTCCACGAGGAGCAGTACGGCAACCGCGCCCTGCCCGGCGAGGAGCCGCACAGCCTGCTCTCCGAGACCCTGCGCGGCATCCGCCCGCTGGACGCCAAGGCGCTCGGCGAGGCCTGGGACCGCCAGAAGCGGATGACCAAGCCGGCCGGCTCGCTCGGCATGCTGGAGATCATCTCCGCCCAGCTGTCCGGCCTGTCCCGCAAGTGCCCGCCGCCGATCCCGGAGCCCGCCTGCGTCGCGGTCTTCGCCGCCGACCACGGCGTGCACGCCCAGGGCGTCACCCCCTGGCCGCAGGAGGTCACCGCCCAGATGGTCGGCAACTTCCTCGCCGGGGGAGCGGTCGTCAACGCCTTCGCCAAGCAGATCGGCACCGAGGTCTGCGTGGTCGACGTCGGCGTCGCCGCCGAGCTGCCCGACGCGATCCAGCAGGGCCGCACCACCGGTCTGCTGCCGCGCAAGGTCAAGCCCGGCACCGACGACATGACGCAGGGTCCGGCGATGACCCGCGAGGAGGCCCTCAAGGCCATCGAGGTCGGCATCGAGACCGCCCGCGACCTCGTCGCCGCCGGCAACAAGGCCCTGGTCACCGGCGACATGGGCATCGCCAACACCACCGCCTCCGCCGCCCTGATCTCGGTGTTCACCGGCCTGGACCCGGCCGAGGTCACCGGCCGCGGCACCGGCATCGACGACGAGACGCACGCCCGCAAGGTCGAGGTGATCCGGGCCGCCCTGGCCCTGCACCAGCCCGATCCGGCCGACCCGATCGGCGTCCTCGCCGCCGTCGGCGGGCTGGAGCACGCGGCCCTCGCCGGCTTCCTGCTCGGCGCGGCGAGCCTGCGCACCCCGGTGGTCCTGGACGGCGTGATCGCCGGTTCGGCCGCGCTCGCCGCCAAGGCGATCGCCCCCGAGGTGCTGGCCGCCTGCATCGCCGGCCACCGCTCGGCCGAGCCCGGCCACGAGGCCGCGCTCACCAAGCTCGGTCTGCGTCCGCTGATCGACCTCGACCTGCGGCTCGGCGAGGGCACCGGTGCCCTGCTGGCCCTGCCGCTGGTGCAGAGTGCTGCCCGCGCGATGCACGATGTAGCCACCTTCGACTCCGCCGGGGTCACCGAGAAGGCCTGACGCCCGCCGTACCGCTCCGCACACCGGCCCGAGGGAGCGCCGGTGCGCGGAGCGGCGTCGCGCCGTACCCCCCACGCCCTCACCCGATTTCCAGGAGCACCGCCGATGACCGCGCCCACCCCTCACCCCAGCACCGAGGGCCGTACCCCGTACCCGGTCGGTCTGCTGCTGGCCGGCCGCCGTGTCGTGGTGGTCGGCGGCGGTCACGTCGCCCAGCGGCGGCTGCCCGCGCTGCTCGCCACCGGCGCGGACGTGCACCTGATATCACCGGTCACCACCCCAGCCGTCCAGGCGATGGCGGATGCCGGCGAGCTGACCTGGCACGAGCGGCGCTACCAGGAGGGCGACCTGGCCGACACCTGGTACGCGCTGGTCGCCACCGACGACCCCGCGGTGAACGCCGCCGTCAGCGCCGAGGCGGAGCGGGAGCGGGTGTTCTGCGCCCGCAGCGACGACGCCTCCGCCGCCACCGCATGGACGCCGGCCAGCGGGCGCGACGCCGGGGCGACCGTGGCCGTCCTCACCGGGGACCCGCGGCACTCGGCCGCGCTGCGCGACTCGATCGTCGAGGGGCTGCGGGACGGGTCGCTCGCGGCCCGTCAGTACCGCGCGCACGGCGCCGGGGTGGCGCTGGTCGGCGGCGGCCCGGGGGACCCGGACCTCATCACGGTGCGCGGCCGACGGCTGCTCGCCGACGCGGACGTCGTCGTGGCCGACCGGCTGGCGCCGCGCGAACTGCTGGCCGAGCTGCCGGAGCACGTCGAGGTGATCGACGCCTCGAAGATCCCGTACGGGCGCTTCATGGCGCAGGAGGCGATCAACCGGACGCTGGTCGAGCACGCCAAGGCCGGCAAGTTCGTGGTGCGGCTGAAGGGCGGCGACCCCTACGTGTTCGGGCGCGGCGGCGAGGAACTGCTGGCGTGCGCCGAGGCGGGGCTGCCGGTCACGGTCGTGCCGGGGATCTCCAGCTCGATCAGCGTGCCGGCGGCGGCCGGCGTGCCGGTCACCCACCGGGGGATGACCCACGAGTTCACCGTCGTCTCGGGCCACGTGGGGCCGGACGACGAGCGGTCGCTGACCAACTGGGGGGCGCTCGCCCGGATGAGCGGCACCCTGGTGCTGCTGATGGCGGTCGACAAGATCGGCGCGATCGCGGCCCGGCTGGTCGAGGAGGGGCGCGCCGCCGACACCCCGGTGGCCGTCGTCCAGGAGGGCACGACCTCCGCACAGCGCCGGGTCGACGCGACCCTGGCCACCGTCGCCGCCACCGTCGAGGCGGAGGGCATCAAGCCCCCGGCGGTCATCGTCGTCGGCGACGTCGTCAACGTCCTCGCCGGCGCCTGAGCCCGACTCCGTACCCGGGCAACCACCTGATCGGCCTGCCCGGGCTCGGGCGCCCGCTGGGACACCTGAGCGGGCGCCCGAGCCTGAGCCCGTGCCCGTGCAGGCGCCCGGGCCCGTGCAGGCGCCCGGGTCCGTGCCCGGGGCCGCTCCTCCTCCCCACTGCTGCGCCACCCCGCCCTGTGAGCACTTTGCAAACACACCACTTTGCAAAGTGCTCCCACGTCTTCCCAGCTCAGCACCCCTGCTCTCGCCTCGCCACGTACTTTGCAAAGTGCGCAGCGGGACGGCCGTGCTACTCCAGCGGCTGCTCCGTCCAGATGACCTTCCCCGTGGCCGTGTACCGCGTCCCCCACCGGTCCGCGAACTGGGCGACCAGGAACAGCCCGCGGCCGCCCTCGTCCGTGGTGGCCGCGTACCTCAGGTGCGGCGACGTACTGCTGCCGTCGGACACTTCGCAGATCAGCGCCCGGTCGAGGAGCAGCCGCACCCGGATCGGCCCCGTGCCGTACCGGATCGCGTTGGTCACCAGCTCGCTCAGGATCAGCTCGGTGACGAACGCCGCGTCCGTCAGCCCCCACCCCTCCAGCCGCTCCGCCACCGCCGCCCGCACCCCCGCCACCGCGGCCGGGTCCGATGGCACCTCCCACTCCGCCACCTGCTCCGCGGGCAGCACCCTGGTCCGCGCCACCAACAGGGCGATGTCGTCCTGCGGCCGCTCCGGCAGCATCGCCCCCAGCACGTCCGCGCACGTCTGCTCCGGCGTGCGGGGCCGCCCGGCCAGCGCCGCCCGCAACAGCTCCAGCCCCTCGTCGATGTCCCGCTCGCGGTCCTCGACCAGCCCGTCCGTGTAGAGCACCAGCCGGCTGCCCTCCGCGACCTCCAGCTCCACCGTCTCGAACGGCAGCACCGCGAGCCCCAGGGGCGGCCCGGTCGGCAGCTCCGGGAAGCGCACCTCGCCGTCCGGCCGCACCAGGGCCGGCGGCGGGTGCCCGGCGCTCGCCACCGTGCACCGCCGCGACACCGGGTCGTAGATCAGGTACAGGCAGGTCGCGCCCGTCACCCCGGCCCCGCCCCCGGTCGCCGACTCCTCCTGGTCGATCCGGTTCACCAGCTCGTCCAGGTGCCCCAGCAGCTCGTCCGGGGGCAGGTCCAGCGTGGAGAAGTTGTGGATCGCCGTCCGCAGCCGCCCCATCGTCGCCGCCGCGTGCAGCCCGTGCCCCACCACGTCCCCCACCACCAGCGCCACCCGTGCCCCCGGCAGCGGGATCAGGTCGAACCAGTCCCCGCCCACCCCGGCCTGCGCGGGCAGGTACCGGTGCGCGACCTCAAGCGCGTTCTGCTCCGGCAGACTGCGCGGCAGCAGACTGTGCTGCAGCGTGACCGCCATCGCGTGTTCCCGGGTGTACCGGCGCGCGTTGTCGATGCACACGGCGGCGTGCGCGACCAGCTCCTCCGCCAGCGCCAGGTCCTCCTCCTCGAACGGCTCCGCCCGCTCCGCCCGCCAGAACCGGGCCACCCCGAGCAGCACCCCGCGGGCCTTCAACGGCACCCGCACCAGCGAGTGCACCCCGTACGCCAGCACCCGCGCCGCACCCTGCGGATCCTGCTCCCGCCACGCCGCGGCCTCCGCCAGCCGGGGCTCCACCCCGGGCAGCCCGCTGTTCAGGGTCCCCGCGAGCGGCGTCGACGGAGCCACCTCCACCACCGTGCCCACCGGGTAGAACGGCGCGTCGTCCCGCAGCGCCGCCACCGCCGCCCGCCGCATGCGCAGCAGCGCCGGACCGGCCGGCGGCTCGTCGCCCTCCAGCACCTGCTCGGCCAGGTCCACCGTCACGATGTCCGCGAACCGGCCGACCGCCACCTGGGCCAGCTCCTCCGCCGTCCGCGTCACGTCCAGCGTGGTGCCGACCCTCACCCCGGCGTCGTACAGCAGCCGCAGCCGCCGCTGGGCCACCTCGGCCCGCCCGGTCAGCGCCAGCAGCTCCGTCGAGTCCCGCAGCGTCGCCACCGACCCGGGTGGCCCGCCGTCCCGGTCGGTCGGCCGCACGTTCACCGCCAGCAGCCGCTCACCGGCCAGCACCATCTCGTCGCTGACCGCCTTCCCCGCCGCCAGCAGCTCCAGCGGCGCCGGCTCCAGCCCCAGCTCGGCGAGCGGACGGCCCTCCGCGTCCGGCGGCAGATCCAGCAGTCGGCGCGCCTCGTCGTTGCAGAGCAGCAGCCGGCCGTCGCCGCCGACGATCAGCACGCCCTCGCGCACCGCGTGCAGCACCGCCGCGTGGTGCTCGTACATGCGGGTCATCTCGGTCGGCCCGAGCCCGTGGGTCTGCCGCTTGAGCCGCCGGCTGATCAGCGCCGTCCCGGCGGTCGCCAGCCCGAGCGCCGCCGCAGCCGCGCCCAGCACCACCGGCAGCTGCCGCTCGCTGGCGCTGCTCACGTTGGCGACGGTGATGCCCGCGGACACCATCCCGACGACCTGCCCGTCCTCCGCGTGCACCGGGACGACCGCCTGCACCAGCGGTCCGATCGTCCCCGTGACCTCCTCGGTCACCACCTGACCGGACAGCGCGGGCTGGTAGGTGCCGACGAACCTCTGCCCGATCCGGTCCGGGTTGGGGTGGGTGTAGCGGATGCCCTGGGTGTTGAGCACGACGACGAAGTCCACCCCCGCGTTGATCCGCGCGGCCTGCGCCTTGGGCTGGAGGATCGCGGTCGGGTCGGGGGAGCGCAGCGCGGGGACGATGCCCGGCGAGTTGGCGAAGGTCTGCGCGACCGCCACCGAGCGGTTGGTGGCCTCCTGCCGGGCGTCGTTGCGGGACTGCACCACGAGCGCGATCACGGCGGCCACCACCAGCAGCAGCACCACCACGACCTGCAGCGCGAAGACCTGTCCTGCCACCGACCGGACCCGGGCCGACTCGGGCCGGGCCGTTCGTGATCGCTGGTGCCGACCGTGGGGGTGCCCACCGTGGGAGCCTGCGACGGTACCGGTGGATCGGGAGGCGGAGGTGGAACCGGTCGCACCAGGGTCCGACGGAGCCCAGGATCGGCCCGGAAAACGGGCCATACGTCATATTTGCACTCCACGCGGTGGCGGGCCAAGGCCACGCACCCCTCCCATGGGCCGGTTGGCCTTCCCCGCCCCGGCTTGGCAAGATCACAGGGTGTCCGAACCCCGCACCGTCACCGACCCCGCCGACCCGCGCCTGGCCGACTACACCGGCCTGACCGACGTCGAGCTCCGCCGCCGCCGCGAACCCGCCGAGGGCCTGTTCATCGCCGAGGGCGAGAAGGTCGTGCGCCGCGCCCTGGCGGCCGGCTACCGGATGCGGTCGATGCTGCTGACCCCCAAGTGGCTGGACGTGATGGCGGACGTCATCGCGGAGGCGGACGCCCCCGTCCACGTCGTCGACCCCGCCCTCGCCGAGGCGGTCACCGGCTACCACGTGCACCGCGGCGCCCTCGCCTCGATGGAACGGCTGCCCCTGCCGGACGCCGCCGACCTGCTGGCCGGCGCCCGCCGGGTGGCCGTCCTGGAGGGCCTGGTCGACCACACCAACCTCGGCGCGATCTTCCGCAGCGCCGCGGCCCTCGGCATGGACGCCGTCCTGCTCTCGCCCGACTGCGCGGACCCGCTGTACCGGCGCGCGGTCAAGGTCTCGATGGGCGCCGTCTTCGCCGTCCCGTACGCCCGGCTGGACCCCTGGCCCGCCGCCCTGGACACGGTGCGCGCCGCCGGCTTCGACCTGCTGGCCCTCACCCCGGCCGAGGGCGCCGTCGACCTGTCCGCCCTCGCCCCGCACCGGCTGCCCAGGGCGGCCCTCATGCTCGGCGCCGAGGGCGACGGCCTGACACGCCACGCCCTGGCCGCCGCCGACCACCTCGTCCGCATCCCGATGGCCCACGGCATCGACTCCCTCAACGTCGGCGCCGCCGCAGCCGTCGCCTTCTACGCGGTCACCACCGCCCCGTAGGACCCACCTCCCCGACTCCCGCGCCCCTCCTGCTGCGCAGGAAGTCGGACCAGCCGACTTCCCACCCGCACGCCACCGACACCCGGCCCGCCGGCCTCCGGTGCGCCCGCGCCCGTGCGGGGGAGTCTCCTGCGCAGGAACCGGCCCGCCGACCTCCTGCGCTCGCGGTGCTGATGCCCGACCCCGCAGGCGGGGCCCGCGCCCTTCGAGCCCTGCTGTACCGCTGCCCAGGAGCCGCCGCGCATGAGAGGTCGGACCCGCCGACCTCCTGCGCGGGCGCCGCAGGCGACCGGCCCGCAGGCCTCCGGGCCGGGGTGTGCCGCTGCGGGGGAGGGGCCTGCACGGGAAGTCGGACCCGCCGACTTCCCGCGCGCACAGCGCCGGGACCCGGCCCGTCGAGCGGCCACCGGGGAGGGGCCTGCACGGGAAGTCGGACCCGCCGACTTCCCACGCACGCGGCCCCGGGTCAGCCCGTGGGGGCCGTGGGTGGGGCGGGGGCGGCGGCGGGGGGTGGGGTGGTCAGGGGAGTTGTGGTGGCGGAGCCGGGCCAGGACTCCTCCAGTGTGCCGTCCGCGCGCAGCGTGTAGCGGGTGGACGTGGCGGCCCCGGTCTGGGTGACCCGCTCCTCCCGGACCAGTGCCCCGTTCTCCAGCCGCCAGGTCGCCGCCGCCTGCGGGTCCGCCGCCGAGGAGCGCGAGGTCAGTGCGACCGGGGCGTCCCCGTTGAAGGCGAACAGCTGCACCAGGTCGACCGGCACCGAGCCCTCCGAGCGCCGCAGCACGACCAGCGACGCCGGGGCGCCCTTGTACCGGGCCGCGAGCACCGAGCTGAGCACGACCTGCGGCCCCGCGCCCGCCGAGCGGCCGTCCCGCAGGGTGATCGCCGGCCCGCCCGCCGGGTCCGTGTAGGAGCGGTTCGGCCAGTCGACCACCGGACCCGCCGACTGCGCGGGCACCAGTACGCCGTCCCCGCCCGCCGGGGCCCCGTGCGCAGCGGCCGCGAGCGGTGTGTTCGCCGACGCCGCCGTGGTCTGCTGCGGTGCGCCCGACGGCGCCAGCCCGTCCGCCGAGAGCCCCGAACCGCCCCCCGCGGCCGGTACCGGGGCGGTCTGCGGGGTCTGCGGCACGGTGGGCGGCACGGCGGGCGCGGTCGGCGGGGCGACGGGCGCCCGCAGGCCCCGGTTCTCCCGGTTCTCGCACCCCTGGGCCGCCGCGATGGCCAGCGCGACGCCCACCGTCACGGTCACGAACACCACCAGCCGCTGCCGCAGCAGCCGCTGCCGGGCCGTCCCCGGACGCCCGCCGGGAACGGGCGTGTGCTGCCGGTCGCCGGCCCGCCCGCGCGGGCGGCCCGGCCGCGGCTCGCGTTCGCGCGCGGCGGCCGGGGTCTGCCGCTCGCGCATCGGCCGGGTGGCCTGCACGCCCTCGGGCCGGGGCAGCGGCGCGGTGACCGCCTGCGGGTCGTTCTGCACGGGCGCCCGCCGTGCCCCTCCGCCGGCCGGTCCGGGCCGGCCGCCCGCACCCGCGCGCGCCGCCCTGACGGCACCCTGGTCGGGTGCCCGCCCCGGTGCGGGGACGCCGCGTGCCGCGGGGGCCTGCGCCGCCGCGGGCGCTCCGGCCGGCCGTGCCGGGGCCCCGGCACGCTCCGCACCGGCCGCGGGCCGCGGCTCCGTACCCCTGGCGGCGCCCGCCCGGCCGGTGCCCGGTCCGGCGACGGCCCCGGAGGCCGGAGCCCCGCGCCCGGCCGCGTCCCCGCGCACTCCCTCGCCCCGCGCCGCGTCCCCGCGCGCCCCGGCCCCGCGGGCCCGCCCGAACGGCCCGCCCGAGCCGTGACCCGCCGCACCGGCGCCCGCCCCGCCCGCCGAGCCGCGCGAGGCCAGCTCGCTCAGCCGCTCGTGCAGGGCGGCCGCCCCGGGCCGCTCGGCGGGCTCCTTGGCGAGGCAGGCCCGGATCAGCGGCGCCAGCTGCGGCGGCACCGCCGCCAGGTCGGGCTCCTCGTGCACGACGCGGTAGAGCATGACCTCCGAGGAGGCCCCGGAGCCGAACGGCGTGTCACCGGTGAGCGCGTACGCCAGGGTCGCGCCGAACGCGAAGACGTCGGTCGCGGGTGTGACGGCGGCCCCCCGGACCTGCTCGGGCGCGAGGAAACCCGGTGAGCCGACGGCGGTGCCGACGTGGGTGAGCGTGCTGGCCCCGCGCGACCAGGCGATGCCGAAGTCGATGATGCGCGGCCCGCGCGGCGAGAGCAGGATGTTGGACGGCTTGAGGTCGCGGTGGACGACCCCGGCCTCGTGCACCTTGACCAGCCCGTCGGCGAGGGCGGCCCCGATGCGGGCGACCTCGGACCAGTTGAGCGCCCCCTCGTCGCCGACCCGCTTGTACAGTGACGGCCCGGGGACGTACGCGGTGGCCAGCCACGGCCGGTCGGCCTCGATGTCGGAGCCCATGACGCGGGCGGTGCAGCCGCCCCGGATCCGGGACGCGGCGGCGATCTCGCGGGCGAAGCGGGTGCGGAACTCGATGTCCTCGGCCAGTTCGGCCCGGATCAGCTTGAGCGCGACGCGCTGGCCCCGGCGGTCCGACCCGAGGTAGACCACGCCCATGCCGCCGGCTCCCAGCCGCCGGTGCAGGCGGTACGGCCCGACGATGCGGGGGTCCTCACGCCTCAGCCGCATCATCGCCATCTTCGTTTCCCCGTCAGACCGTGGTGAGGCCCCGTCGCGTGGGGCGTCGTCAGTTCCTGTCCGGCACAGCTTACGGACTGCCCGCTGCGGTGTGCTGATACGCAACACCTGAAGCCACCGTCCGATTGTCCGATCTTGGACCGGCCACCGCGGGCCGGCCGTCGAATCGGTTCTCGGGGTCACCTCTCAGGGTTCCCCCGGGGGAGTTGCGCCGGACGTCTCCCCCTGCGGTAGTACGCCGCGGGCCGGACCGTCATCCTCCTGGAGGCCCGGAGAACGGTACGACGGCATGACGACCGCCAACCCCCTCCCGCCATACCGTTGTTCTCAGCGGTGGACGGGGAGCTCGTCCCCCGAGGTAAGCCGTCCACCGCGTCCACGTGCACCACCTGTCCACCCACCGGCCGAGCACACGAATCAGGAGTCAAGGGCATGGCACCGCAGCCCACGGGTACCACCTCCCGCCGACGTCGGCCGGCCTTCACCCAGCCCGGCGCCGCGGACCGCACCAGGCATCCGGCGGTGGCGGTCGCGATGGCGCTGCCCTGCGCGGTGCTGCTGGCCGTGCTGTTCGGCGGCTGGGAGCAGATGGCGAACCAGGCCCAGGCGGTGGCCGAGCTGATCGGCCACTGACGGGAGGGGCACCGACGGTGCCCGTCGAGCAGGCACTGATCCCCTGGGGACGGGGAGCCAGTGCCGCCGGGGAGGCCGCGGCCGCGATGACACGCGGACGGGCGAGAGCGGCGCGCAGAGCGCCCCGGCAGGCGGAGACGCCGCGTACGGACGTCGGTGAGGGCGACCGTGCGCGGCTCTTCGGCGTTCCCGCCCCCTGAAGCCGCCCGCACGCCCGGCACCGCAGGAGCCGCGGACCGCGCCGGCGCCGCGGACGGCTCCGGCCCGGACCGCCCCCGCACACGCCGAAACGGCCGGGGCCGCGACCCCTGAAGAG
>NZ_JBHJRC010000142.1:0-20200 GCF_042261735.1 Kitasatospora sp. NPDC056327
GCCGCGGAGCTTCCGCGGCGGGGCCGTTCCCGTGCCGGCGGTCACCCGTCGGCACGGTGGTTTCCGGTCGCCGGCCGGAGCCGGCGGAGGGGGAGGGGGCTCAGCGGACCTGGCCGCCCTTGGGCATCCGGGCGCCCTTGGGCATCGGGCCCTTGGGGATGGGCGCCTTGGAGAGCAGGTCGCCCAGCGCGCGCAGGCGGTCGTTGGTCTCGGTGACCTGCGCGGGCGTGATGGCGCGCGGCAGACGCATCAGGTGGATCTGCAGCTTCTTGAGCGGGACCTCGCCCTCGCCGTCGCCCACCACGATGTCGTGCACCGGCACGTCGCCGACGATCCGGGCCATCTTCCGCTTCTCCGACGCGAGCAGCTGGCGGACCCGGTTCGGGTTGCCCTCACCGATCAGCGCGATGCCCGCCCGGCCCACGGCGCGGTAGACCGCGTCCTGGTTGCGGGTGACGGCCACCGGGGTGGAGTTCGCGCTCCAGCCGCGCCGGATGTTGTTCAGCACCGCCGCGACGGCGCCCGGCTGCCCCTCCATCTGTCCGAACGCGGCGCGCTCGGCCCGGCGCCCGAAGACGATCGCCATGGCCAGGAAGGCCACGATGAAGCCCAGGATGCCCAGGTAGACGGGGTGGTCGATCGCGAAGCCGATGGCGAGGAACACGCCGAAGGTCAGCAGGCCGACGCCGGCGATGATCAGGCCGATCTTGGTGTCGACCTTCTTGGTCATGGTGTACGCCAGGCGGATCTGCTTCAGCCGCCCGGGGTTCTCGGATGTTTCCCTCGCCATAGGGCTCATGGTACGTGGCGTGGGTACGGGATATCCAAGCCCGGGTACCCGTTCGCTCCGAACCGTGACCCGGGTGCCCGTCCGGAGGGGGCCCGAACGGCCTCCGGTCAGCGGTGTCCGGACGTCCTGGAGGCCCCCGCCGCCGGGGCCGCCCCGGCCGTTCCGGCCGCCGTTCCCGGTGCCCCCGCGGCACCCGTCCCGGCCGACGCGAGCGCGGCGTGCCGGCGGTCCGCGGCGTGGCGGCGGTCCTCGCAGACCGCCGCCCAGGCGTTGCGCCGGGCCTGGCGCTGCCCGCCCGACAGCAGGACGCTCTCGGCGAACCGCAGCGCGACCCCCACCGACCGGATCCGCATTCCCATCCCCATGCCGAACAGCTCCCCTCGTGGCCGAGGCCGTGGCTGAGAAGAATCGAACAATCGCGACGAGTCCATCGTCACCACCCCGTGTTACCAGGCCGTGACCTGCCGGTCAAAGCGTGGTGAACGGCGGAAGGGCGGAGCCGAGGCTCCGCCCTTCCGGTGGCTCGAATCCGGTGCCGGGTCAGACCGCGGCCTGCTCCCGGTGCTCCAGGGCCTGCCGGTACAGCCGCCCGGCGCGGTACGACGAGCGGACCAGCGGGCCGGACATGACCCCGGCGAAGCCGAGCTCCTGGGCCTCCTGCTGCAGCTCGACGAACTCCTGCGGCTTGACCCAGCGCTCCACCGGGTGGTGGCGCAGCGACGGGCGCAGGTACTGGGTGATGGTGATCAGCTCGCAGCCGGCCCCGACCAGGTCGGCCAGCGCCTGGCTGACCTCCTCGCGGGTCTCGCCCATGCCCAGGATCAGGTTGGACTTGGTGACCAGCCCGGCGGCGCGCGCCTGGGTGATGACGTCCAGCGAGCGCTCGTAGCGGAACGCCGGGCGGATCCGCTTGAAGATCCGCGGCACGGTCTCGACGTTGTGCGCCAGCACCTCGGGGCGGGACGAGAAGACCTCTGCCAGCTGCTCCGGCACCGCGTTGAAGTCCGGGATCAGCAGCTCGACGCCGGTGCGGCCGGTCTCGCGGCCCGCGGTCATCGCGTGCACCTGGCGCACGGTCTCGGCGTACAGCCAGGCGCCGCCGTCCGGCAGGTCGTCGCGGGCGACGCCGGTGATGGTGGCGTAGTTCAGGTCCATGGTGACGATGGACTCGGCGACGCGGCGGGGCTCGTCCCGGTCGAACTCGGCGGGCTTGCCGGTGTCGATCTGGCAGAAGTCGCAGCGGCGGGTGCACTGGTCACCGCCGATGAGGAAGGTCGCCTCGCGGTCCTCCCAGCACTCGAAGATGTTGGGGCAGCCGGCCTCCTGGCAGACCGTGTGCAGCCCCTCCTTCTTCACCAGCGACTGGAGGGCGTTGTACTCCGGGCCCATCTTCGCGCGGGTCTTGATCCACTCGGGCTTCCGCTCGATGGGGGTCTCGCTGTTGCGGACCTCCAGGCGGAGAAGCTTCCTGCCGTCGGGTGCGACAGCGGACACGTGCGACTCCTAGAACTAGACGGGGTACCCCCAGGGTACGCCTGTGCTTGTACGGCCTTCGCCGGGGATGTTGCCCCGCAATCGCAGGGCAACAGGCCTACCGGTGGGTAGATTCCCGGCCCGCGGCGGGGGCTCGGGAGGCAAGCGGGACGGGGAGGGCGGGTACCCGTGAGGACCGACGGCGGGGACCCGTGCGGACCGGGGCGGGCCTCAGCGGCCGGCCGCCGGCTCCGGGAGTTCGGCGAGCACCTCGGCCAGGTGCTTCTCGACCAGCGGCAGCGCCTCGGGGACGGTGAGGTCCCGTCCGAGCTCGCCGGCCAGCGAGGCGACCCCGGCGTCCCGGATGCCGCACGGCACGATCCGGTCGAACCAGGTCATGTCCGGGTCGCAGTTCAGCGCGAAGCCGTGCATGGTGACCCCGCGCGCGACCCGGACGCCGATCGCGGCCAGCTTGCGGTCGTCGCCGCGCTGCCCGGCGTTGGAGGGTGCGTACTCGGGACCGGCCAGCCGCGGGTCGATCCCCAGCGGAAGGCCCATCCGCAGGGTGAGCCTGCCGATGTCCACCACCTGCGAGGGGTCCACCACCGCGTCCGGGATGGAGTCGCCCAGCACCCAGACGCCGCTGCGGCCCTCGACCCGGGTGCTCTCGACGCCCAGCGCGCCGCAGACGCGGATCAGCGCCTCCTCCAGCCGCCGCACGTACGCGATCACGTCGATCGGGTCCGGCAGCTTGACGATCGGGTAGCCGACCAGCTGGCCGGGGCCGTGCCAGGTGATCTCACCGCCCCGGTTGACCTCGACCACCGGGGTGCCGTCGAGCGGCAGGTCGGCCGGGTTGGTGCGCTTGCCCATCGTGTAGACCGGCTGGTGCTCCAGCAGCAGCACCGTGTCCGGGATCTCGTCGGCGACCCGGAGGGCGTGCAGCCGCTGCTGCTCCTCCCAGGCCTCCTGGTAGGGGACGGCGCCCTCGCCCGTGCCCATCCGGATGAACCGAACGTTCTCGCTCACCGTCACCGCTCCTTGCCAGGCGTTCGAGACCAACCTCGCCACTGTACGCCCCGGCCCGCAGGACCCGTCGAGGTGCCCGGTCACGCCCCTACCGGCCCCCGCCGGTGCCCGGCCGTCCGCGTCCGGCCGGTCTCCTCCCGGGCCCGTCGGCCGCCCTCCTGCCCGGCGGGCCGGGCCTCCCGCCGGGCAGGACGGCCGCCCCGCTCACCCGCCCGACAGCAGCTGGAGCCGCAGGGCCAGCTGCAGCTCCAGCGCGCGCTCCGGAGCGTTCCAGTCCCCGCCCAGCAGCACCTCCACCCGGTCCAGCCGCTGCACCACGGTGTTCACGTGGACGTGCAGCTCGTCCTTGGCCCGGGTGAGGCTGCCGCCGCAGTCGAAGTACGCGCGCAGGGTCCGGACCAGCTCGGTGCCGCGCCGGGCGTCGTACGCCAGCAGCGGGCCCAGCGTCGCCCGGACGAAGCCCGCGACGTCGTGGCCGTCCCCGAGCAGCACGCCCAGGAAGCCCAGCGCCCGCGCCGACGCGCCCTCGCCGTCCCGGCCGAGCACCCGCAGCGCCCGGACGCAGCGCAGCCCCTCGCGGTACGCGGCGGCCAGCGCCACCGGCCCGGCGGCGGGGCGGCCGGCGCCCACCGTGACGGGGAAGCCCGCCAGCCGGGTGAGCCGCTCGGCGGCCTCGCCGGCCGCGCGCTGGGCGGCGTCCTGCCCGGAGCCGTCGTCCCCGCCGGTGCCGCCGGCCGCCCGGCCGCCCGCGCCCCCGTCCCCGGCGCGCCCGGCACCGCCCTCCCCACCGGGAACCAGCAGCACCACCGCCGAGCCGTGCTCCGCGCTGATGCCCCGGGAGCCGAACAGGTACCGCCCGGCCGCGCCCGCCAGCCGGGAGCGGGCCCCGGCGTCCCGGGTGTCGCCCGCCTCGGCGACCAGCACCAGGTGCGGGCGCCCGAGGTCGACGCCGAGCCGGCGCCCGCGCGCGGTCAGCCCCGCCGGGTCGCGGTCCGGCGCGGTGAGCAGGTCGGCCAGCAGCTCGCCGCGCACCCGGTTCTCCGTCTCGGCGACCGAGCGCCGCAGCAGCAGGAGCAGCGCGGTCACCACACCGGCGCGCTCGAACAGCCGCCGGTCGGCGTCGTCGAGGTCCGGACGGCCGCGCAGCACCAGCGTGCCGAGCTGCTCCTGCCCGGCGAGCACCGCGCAGACCCAGGCCGTGCCGTGCCGCACCGACCGTCCCTCGCCCCGTGCCGCGGCCGCCGCCCCGGCCGGGCCGTCGCCGCCCGCCTTTGCGGCCCGCCCGGCCAGCGGCTCGCCCTCGGCGTCCAGTACGGCTATCTCCCCGCCGAGCAGGGCCGCGACGGCCGCGGCGACGTCCGGCACCTCGGCCCCGCGCAGCACCAGGTCGGTGAGCCGGTCGTGGCCCTGCTCGGCACGCTGGACGGCGGCGGAGTGGGCGCGGATCAGCGCGTTGGCGGTGTTCAGTTCGGCGAGCGCGGCCCGGGTGTCGGCCAGCGACCTGGCGGTGTCCAGCGCGACCGCGGCGTGCGCGGCCAGCGTGCACAGCAGCGCGACCTCGTCGGGGGAGAAGGCGCGCGGCGAGCGGTCGGCGGCGAACAGCACCCCGATCACCCGGCCGCCGAGCAGCAGCGGCACCCCGATGATCGCCACCAGGCCCTCGTCGAGCACGCCCGCGTCGATGCTGCCGGTGTGGTGGAACCGTTCGTCGGTGCGGTAGTCGGGGGTGGCGTAGGGGCGCGCGTTCTGCGCGACCAGGCCGCCGAGGCCGTCGCCGAGGCTGAGCCGCAGGGTCTGGAAGAGCACGGAGACCGAACCGTCGGTGACCCGCATGTAGGTGTCGCCGGCCGCCTCGTCCGGGAGGGTCAGGTAGGCGGTGTCGGTGCCGAGCAGCATCCGGGCCCGGCGGACGATCGCCTGCAGCACGGCATCCAGGTCCCGGGAGGCGGCGAGGTCCCCGGCGGTGTCGAACAGCGCCGTCAGTTCGGCCTCCCGGCGCCGGTGCTGGCGCATCGTGCGGTGGACCCGCAGCGCCTGCCAGGTGGCGTCGTCGATCTCGCTCAGCACGGCGGCCGGTGCGCCCTGCCGCCGGGCGTCGGCCAGCACGTCGGCGAAGTCCTCGGTGGCGGCGCCGGAGGCGAGCAGGTCCAGCAGGCGACGCAGCGCGGGCGCCGAGCCGGCGTCGAGGTCGTTCATGGTGCGGCCGCCAATCGGCAGGGGGTGTCCGTGGCCCGGGGAGGGAAGCGAGATCGTAGCTGCTCGGCCCCGTGGGCCGTCGGTGACCGGCACCCGTGGTACGGGGGCGCCGGCCACCCGACGGCGGGTCAGGCCGTGGCCGCTTTCCCCGTCACCGCGGCCTCCGAGGCCGCCCCGTGCTCCGGTTCGTCCTCGGTCCCGGCCAGATCGTGGCCCCGGGTCTCCCGTGCGCACAGCACCGCCAACAGGGTGATCACGGCGGCGATCGCCACGTACACCGAGATCGGTGTCGAGCCGCCGTGGTCCTTGAGCAGCGCGGTGGCGATCAGCGGCGCGGGGGCGCCGGCGGCCACCGACGCGAACTGGGCGCCGATCGACGCCCCCGAGTAGCGCATCCGGGTGGCGAACAGCTCGGAGAAGAAGGCGGCCTGGGGCGCGTACATCGCGCTGTGGAAGACGAGTCCGACGGTCACCGCGAGCAGCAGCGAGCCGAACGACCCGGTGTCCACCAGCCCGAAGAAGACGAACGCCCACACCCCGACGCCCGCCGCGCCCACCAGGTACACCGGTCTGCGGCCGACCCGGTCGGAGAGCGCCCCGAACAGCGGGATGAGCGCGAACTGGACGGCGGAGGCGATCAGTACGGCGTTCAGCGCGGTCTGCTTGGAGAAGTGCGCGTGCGTGACGGCGTAGACCAGGACGAAGGTCGTCATCACGTAGTACGAGATGTTCTCCGCCATCCGCGCACCCATCGCGACCAGCACCTCCCGCCAGTGGTGCCGCAGCACGCCCACCAGCGGCGGCTGTTCCGCGCCCTTCCCGCGCTGCTCGGCCCTGGCCAGCGCCTCCTTGAAGAGCGGGGACTCGTCGACCGCCAGCCGGATCCACATCCCGACCCCGACCAGCACCGCGGACAGCAGGAACGGCACCCGCCAGCCCCACGCCAGGAACGCGGACTCCGACTGCAGACCCGTCATCAGCGACAGCACTCCGGCCGCCAGCAGGTTGCCGGCCGGCGCACCGCCCTGTGGCCAGGAGGCCCAGAACCCGCGCCGCCGGGCGTCCCCGTGCTCCGACACCAGCAGCACCGCGCCGCCCCACTCCCCGCCCAGCGCGAACCCCTGCACCAGCCGCAGCGCCGTCAGCAGCACCGGTGCGGCGGCGCCGATCGAGTCGTACGTCGGCAGGCAGCCGATCAGGGTGGTCGACCCGCCCATGAGGAGCAGGCTCACCACCAGCAGCTTCTTGCGCCCCACCCGGTCGCCGAAGTGCCCGAACACCAGGGCCCCGATCGGCCGCGCCGCGAACCCGATCGCGTACGTGAGGAACGACAGCAGGGTTCCGGTGAGCGGATCGCTGTTCGGGAAGAAGAGCTTCCCGAACACCAGCGCCGCCGCCGTTCCGTAGAGGAAGTAGTCGTACCACTCGATGGTGGTGCCGATCAGGCTCGCCGCCACGACCCTGGGCAGCGATCCTCCTCCGGCCCGGTCCGAGGGCTCCGGCCGACCGGGGCGGTCCGGTCGGTCCGGGTGATCTGCGCGATCCGAGACAGCGGCCGTCATGGCTCACCACTTCCAGGTCCGGGGGAGGCTCGTCGCCACAAGGTAGGAAGTGCCGGGGCCCGGGACTATGTGACCGACCCCTATATCCCGGTCGTCCGTCATGGGTACCGGCCCCACCCCGTGCGTGACGCCGCCCGGTGGGTGACCGGGTGGTGCCGGGCTGCTGCGGGGCGCGGGCGACGCGGGCGGTGCAGGTGACGCAGGTGACGCGGCAGGCATGGGGGACGCCGGGCGGCGGGCGGGACCGGACGGCCGCGCCGGTGCCGACGGGGCACCCGGCGACGGCGCGGTGGAGGAGGACACGTTCGACGGCCGTCTCCCCGGGTATGCCGTGGGCCCGGGCGGCGATCCGGTGCTCCACCCGAAGGAGGAGGGGGAGGCGGAGGAGGCCGGACGCGTCCGGTGACGCCGAGCGCGGCGCCCGCCGGAGCGGTCCGGCCCGCGGTGAGGAGCGGCCCGGAGGGGAGCGCGGACCGCCCGGCGGGGGAGGCACGGACCGCCCGGCGGGGAGGCGCGGAACGACGGGAATCGGCAGGCCGCACCCCTGTGTGACGGCCCTCTACAGCATTCCGGCGAACTGTGGTGTTCACCCCCACGACGGCCGCCGGGCGGCCAACGCCCCCGAAGCCAAACCCATCCTGAGGTCCCTTCCCCACAATGGGCGCGGATGCTTCACCCGTTCGGAGGATTGCTCGGTCAGAACCACCCATAGCGCCCGAATGCTCGCTACATTCACGCCGATTCCCGACAGGGGGCGTCGCCACAGGCAGCCGAACCGCTGGTGGAGCCGGTGCGGCGTCCGAGAGGTGTTGACTGACTATGCCCCAAAGGCCTGCAACCGACAGCCCGGCGTACGGACCGCTCGACCCGCTCGACCAGCACCGGGGTCCGGCCGGCCGGGCCCTTCCGGACGCCCCCGACGCCCCGACCGCCGCCACCGGACCGCGACTGCCCGAGCAGGCCATCCCCGCCGACCGGCACGCGCCCGAACGGCACGCCGCGGACCGGCACGGGGGCGACCGGCACGGGCCCGAGCGCCATGCCGCCGAGCGCCGTCCGGCCGAGCACGCCGGCGAGCGCCACGCGTCCGACCGGCACGCGCCGGAACGGCAGACCCCGGAGCGCCACACCCCCGAGCGCCACCAGTCGGCCGGTGCCACCCAGAACCTCCAGCTGGCCGCGCTGATCGAGGAGGCCGGCTTCTCGCACGCCGGCCTGGCCCGCCGGGTCGACCAGCTCGGCCTGGAGCACGGCCTCGACCTGCGCTACGACAAGACCTCGGTCACCCGCTGGCTCCGCGGCCAGCAGCCCCGCGGCGCCACCCCGGCGCTGATCGCCGAGGTGTTCACCCGACGGCTCGGCCGCCGCCTCACCGCGCAGGACCTCGGCCTGGACGCCTGTGCCCCGGTCTACGCCGGCCTGGAGTTCGCCGAGACGCCGCAGGAGGCGGTGGACATCGTGGCGAGCATGTGGCGCAAGGACAACGGGCCGCAGTCCGAGCTGCGCCGGATCGCGTTCACCCCGGCCGGTCTGGTGGTGCCCAGCCGCGACTGGCTGATCGGCCGCACCGACGAGCGGGTCGCCCGGGACGGCTCGACCCTCGCCCGGCCCGAGCCGGGGACGGGTGCCCCGCCGGCCGGACCGCCGCCCGGCGCCGGCCCGGCCGGCCCCCTGACGCGCGGCCCGGCCCCCGGCGCCCGCGCCGCCGGCGGCTCCGCTCTCGGGCCGGCCGCCGGCCAGGCCGCGCTCGGCGTCCGGGTGCCCGTCCAGAGCCGCCGCCCGCCGATCGCCGTCGAGCCGCCGTTCCACGACGCCGGCCGCGACCAGCGCCCCGCGCTGCGGGTCGGCCGGGGCGACATCGCCGCCATCCGCGCCGTCGGCGACCTCTTCCGCGCCCTGGACCACGCCTACGGCGGCGGCCACGCCCGGCAGGCGCTGGTCCGCTACCTGGAGAGCGAGGCCGAGCCGATGCTGCGCGGCCGCTACGGCGAGCAGATCGGCCGCGCCCTGTTCGGGGCTGTCTCCGACCTCACCCGGCTGGCCGGCTGGACGTCCTTCGACATCGCCGCGCACGGCCTGGCCCAGCGCTACTTCGTCCAGGCGCTGCGGCTCTCGCAGGCCGCCGGGGACCGCGCGCTCGGCGGATACGTGCTGGTGACGATGAGCCAGCAGGCCGTGCACCTCGGCCACGGCCGGGAGGCCGTCCAGCTGGCCCGGGTCGCCCAGCAGGGCGTGGGCACGGCGGTGCCGCCGACGGTGCAGGCGCTGCTGCACGCCGCCGAGGCGCGCGGGCACGGCCTGCTCGGTGACGTCCGGTCCTGCACCACCGCGCTGGTCCGGGCGGAGCGGGCGCTGGCGGCGGCCCGGACCGGCGACGACCTCCCCGCCTGGGCGCGGTTCTTCGACGAGGCGCAGCTGTCCGACGAGTTCGCGCACTGCTACCGGGACCTCCAGCAGTGGCGGACGGCCGCCCAGCACGCCGAGAAGTCGCTGCGGCTGCGCTCGCCCGCGTACGCCCGGAGCCGGATCTTCTGCCGGCTGGTGCTGGCCACCGCCCGGCTCGGCATGGGCGACCTCGACGAGGCCTGCGGCATGGCGACCGACGCGCTGCGCGCGGCGGGGGAGATGCGTTCGGCCAGGTCGCTGGAGTACGTGCGCGACTTCCACCGCCGGCTGACCCCGTACCGGGGCAGCCCGGTGGCACGGGCGTTCGAGGAAACGGCTCGTCAGGCGGGGGTGATCTGACCCATCTGGGATCACCCGGGCCCGAGCCCCCGCAGAGCACCCGGAACGGACCCTCACCGGCTCCCGGCGCTCACCGGCTCACCGGCCCACGGGCCCACCGGCTCCCGCACGGGTGGGCTCACCAGCTCTCGGCGTTCACCCGCGGCCGGTCGCCCCCGACGGCGGCCGGCGGCCGGACGTCCCCGCGCAGTCGCTGGGCGGCGAGCGGGAACAGCAGCACCGAGAGCATCCCGGCGCCGACCAGGGCGGCCGCGGTGGAGGACGGCAGATGGCCGGCGTCCACCTCGATCGTGGTGATCACCACCACCAGCGGCAGCGCCGTCGAGCCGTACAGGCCCAGCGCGGCCCGGTCGCGCCGCCCCAGTCCGGCGGGCGCGAGCAGCGCCGCGGGGAGCCCGCGCACGGCGGGCAGCAGGAGCAGGAAGAGCGGGACGAGCAGCAGCGTGCCCGGGTCGCCGAGCAGCGCGTCCAGGTCGAACTCCATCCCGCTGACCACGAAGAACACCGGTACCAGGAACCCGAAGCCGATGCCCTCCAGCTTGGCCTCGATGACCTCCTCCGCCGGCCCGGGGATGTCCGAGAGCAGCAGCCGGGAGACGATGCCGGCGGTGAACGCGCCGAGCAGCATGTCCAGCTCCAGCCAGAGCGCGGCCGCCACCATGGCCGCCAGCACCAGGATCACGACGCGCACGGCGAACTGGCCGGAGGTGCGCAGGGTGCGCCGGATCAGCCGGGTCATCCAGGCCGGCCGGGGGCGCCGGGCGCCGCCGATCGCGACGGCGGTGATCACCGCGAAGGCGGTCAGGATGACGGCGGTGCGGGCCGCGCCGTTGCCGCCCAGCAGGACGGCGACGGCGATGATCGGCCCGAACTCACCGACCGCGCCGGTGGCCATGACCAGGGCGCCGAACGGGGTGGGCAGCTCCCCGGCGTCGCGCAGGATCGGCAGGATGGTGCCGAGCGCGGTGGTGGTGAGCACCAGCCCGGTGAAGGCGCCGTCCAGCGGCTCCGGGTTGACCAGCGCCCCCGCGGCCAGCGCGATCACCACGGTGACCAGCCACGCGGCGCCCGCCCGCCGGAGCGGGCCGCCGCGCAGTCCGGCGAGGTCGATCTCGTATCCGGCCAGGAACATCAGCATGGCCAGGCCGAACCGGGACAGCGCGTCGATCAGGTCGTCGACGTGCACCCAGCCCAGGGCGTCCGGCCCGACGAGCACGCCGAGCAGGATCTCGAACACCACGGTCGGGACGGCGATCCACCGCAGCAGCCGGTCGGCGAGCAGCGGGGCGGCCACCGCGGCGGCGGGGACCAGGACCAGTGCGAGCGGCTGCACCTCGAAGCCCGCGCTCACCGGCCGTCCACCGAGGGGGCCGGACAGGGTGCGCACATCGTCCGATCAGCGGTCATATCGGCATACTGGCACGCGGTCCGGCGCCGAGCCGGCAGCCGGACCGCGTGCCCCGCGCACCGCGGTGCGCCGGTCAGGCCGCCTCCGCCTCCCGCGCGGTGGCCGGCACCCCGAGGTCGCGCACCACGGCCTCGGCCGCGCGCCGGCCGGAGACCAGCGCGCCCTGCACGCTGCTGGTGTCGCGGTGGTCGCCGCAGACGTACAGCCCGGCCAGCAGCCGGACCGGCCGCCGGGTGTTGTGCGGCGGCGGCATGGCCGGCACCGCGTCCGGCAGGTGCCGCACGCTCAGGAACTGCCAGCCGCCGGACGGCGCGCCGTACAGCTCCGCCATCCGCTGCCGCACGGCCGGTTCGAGCGCCGCCGGTCCGCCGGCGTCGAAGGCCCGCCGGCCGAGCACGGTGGTGGCGATCAGCGCCTGGCCGGGCGGGGCGTACGAGGGGTGCAGCTCGCTCAGCACCAGGGAGTGCGAGACCAGCGACGGCTGCCCGCCCGGCCGGTCGCCGTCGAGCAGCAGGGCCGCCTCGCCCAGCGGGGCGCGGTCGGCCGCGTGGTAGAAGGTCGTGACGGGGTGGAAGCCGGGCAGCCGGACTCCGGGGAGCAGTTCGGCGGCGGAGCGGGGATCGGTCGCGACGACCACGGCCTGTGCGCCGATCCGTCCGTGTCCGGCGGTCTCCACGCCGTCGGCCGCGATCGAGGTGACCCGCACTCCGGTGCGGACGGTGCCGGTGGGCAGTGCGGCGGCCAGCTGGGCAGGCACGGCCGCGATGCCCCCGGCGGGCAGACAGAGCCGGCCGCGTGCGTAGCAGCGCAGCACCAGGTCGGCGACCCGGCTGCTGGTGCCGAGGGCGGGATCGCTGAGCAGGGCGCCGAGCAGCGGGCGCAGCAGGCCGTCGACGGTGCGCGGGGCGAGCCCGCGTTCGCCGAGGGCCCGGGCGGCGGTGGTCTCCGGCCGGGCCTTCAGCCGGGCGGGCGGGGTGGCGGCGAGCCGGTTGAGCCAGCTGCCGAGGCGCGCCTTGTCCAGCGGATTGCCCAGCGGCGCCCGGGCGGTGGCCTGCCGGGCGGTGGTCAGCTGCGGGTCCCCGACCCGGTACCGGCGCCCGCCGTGGTGGACCAGGACGCCCGGGGCGAGCGGGCGCAGGTCGAGGCGGTCGAGGTCGAGCACGCGGCGCGGCTCGGGGAAGGCGGTGTTCAGCAGGTGGCTGCCGTGGTCGAGGCGGAATCCGTCGAGTTCGTGGGAGGCTGCTCGGCCGCCGACGCGGTCCGAGGCCTCCAGGACGCTGACGGTGAGACCGTTGGCGGTGAGCACGCGGGCGGCGGCTAGGCCCGCGAGGCCGGCTCCCACCACGATGACGTCCGGATCGGACTGTCGGCGGGTGCGGCGGATGAAGTCGTACGTGGGCACGGGTGGCTCCCTCCCTGGTCCCGGATGTTTCGGGCCGGCGCAGGCAGCGGGGTGCTGGGACACGGTCCGATCGGTGTGATGCCCAGTCAGTGCGAGCGTCAGACAAGCCCGCCGGTCCCGATCCCGGCGGGGAAGGGGAGTGACCGCATCCAGTGGGGGCCCGGTCACGGACAGTGCGCGGTTTCTGCCGCGATTCCGGCCCGACGGGCGCGCACGGTCACCGGGGGCGTGCGACGCGCCTGTCGTGTGCTCCCGTGCGCCCCCTCCCGGAGCCCTGCACGGCAGTCGCCCGGACTCCGTCCGGCATATGCCCCTGGCCAGGGTGAACGTCGTAGTGCGGCTACGCGGAGGGACCGGGCACGACCGCGCACCCGGCCCCGTCTCCGCCCCCGGCCCGCCGCGGAGCCGCCCCCGGCTCGCCGTCGAGCCCTACGGCCCGCCGTCAGAGCGCCGCCCGCACCGCCGACTCCACGTCCGGGTGCGCGAACCGGAAGCCCGCGTCCAGCAGCTTGCGCGGCACCACCCGGTGACTGCCGACCACCTCGATCGCCAGTTCGCCCAGCACCGCGCCCAGCACGGCCCGCGGCACCGGGAACGGCGTCGGCCGGTTCAGCACCCGCCCCACCACCGCGGTCAGCTCGGCGTTGGTCACCGGCTCCGGCGCGGTCAGGTTGACCGGCCCGCTGAGGTCCTCCCGGTCGATCAGGAAGCGCAGCGCCGCGATCTCGTCGGCGAGCGAGATGAAGCTCCAGTACTGCCGGCCGTCGCCGAGCCGCCCGCCCAGGCCCAGCCGGAACAGCGGGAAGAGCCGCCCGCCCGCACCGCCGGCGGCGGAGAGCGCCAGGCCGGTGCGCGGGTGGACGACCCGGATCCCGGCCCGCTCGGCGGCCCCGGCGGAGGCCTCCCACTCGACGCAGACCTCGGCCAGGAAGTCGTCCCCGGCGGGCGCGGACTCGTCGATCACCCGGTCCCCGGTCTGCCCGTAGTAGCCCACGGCCGAGGCGCTGACCAGGACCTTCGGGGGCTCGTCCAGGCCGGCCAGCGCGGCGGCCAGGGTCTCGGTGCCGAGCACCCGGCTCTCCCGGATCTCCCGCTTGTAGGCGTCGGTCCAGCGGTGGTCGCCGACGCCGGCGCCCGCGAGGTGCACGACCGCCTCCACCCCGGCCAGCCCGGCCCGGTCGACCTGGCCCAGCAGCGGGTTCCAGCCGACGGCGGTGGTGCCGTCCGGCCGCGGACCGGTCCTCGACCGGTGCCGGACCAGCCGCACCACCTGGTGCCCGTCCGCCAGCAGCGAGTCGACGAGCGCCGAGCCGATCAGTCCCGTGGATCCTGTGACCGCGATTCTCATGGGCCCATCCTCGCAGGCCCCCGGCCGTGCGCCCCGGACCTCCGGGGCCGTCCGCCCCCGGAAAATTCCGTGTACGGCGGGGCGGTGGCTGGTTAGCATGCCGCGCATGCGCGAAACCGACCATCCGATGATCCGCCCCGCCCGGGCCGAGGACGAGCCGGCGCTCGCGGTCCTCAACCGCGTCACCTGGACCACGCTCGCCGACGTCGGCCCGAAGCCCGCCGGGGACGCGGGTGTGTTCGACGAACGCCACACCCCGGACCAGTTCCACCTCGCACTGCTCGGCGGCCGGATCGTCGGCTACGTCCGGGTCGTCCCGCCGACCCCGCTGGCCAGCAACCGGCACGTGCGCCAGATCCAGGGCCTCGCGGTCGACGCCTCGGCGCGCGGCCGGGGCGTCGGCGCGGCGCTGGTCGGGGAGGCCTGCCGGGTGGCCCGGGAGCAGGGCGCCCGCCGGCTCACCCTGCGGGTGCTCGGCCACAACGCCCCGGCCCGCCGCCTCTACGAGCGCTGCGGCTTCGTGGTCGAGGGCTCGCTGACCGGGGAGTTCCTGATCGACGGTGCGTACGTGGACGACATCTGGATGGCCCGCTCCCTCGTCGGCCGAGCCGCCCCGGGGCACCGGAACGGCCCACCCGGTTACTGATGAGTCGTCAGACTCGGTACACGGGTGGTGCAGAGTCGTGACAGACCCGGCCTGTCTGGGGCGTCATCCGGCCGGGTACGGTCTTGCCGTGAGCAACTCGACGCCTCCGGGGTGGTACCCGGTACCGGGTGCGGACGGCACGGCCGGTCATGAGCGCTGGTGGGACGGCACGGCCTGGACCAGTGACGTGCGCCCCGTCCAGGCGGGCGGCGGCCCGATTGCCGACGCCCCGACACAGGTCGCCTGGCAGAACCCCTCCCAGTCCTCCGCGCCCCCGCCGCCGTCCTACGGCTACGGCGCGCAGCAGCAGCCGGGGCAGCCCGGGTACGGCTACCCGGCGGGGCAGAACCCGCAGGGCTACGGCTACCCGCAGGCGGGCTACCCGCAGACCCCTCAGCCGAACAGGATGAAGACCGGCACGGCCGTCGGCATCGTGGTCGCCGTCCTGGCCGTGGTCGGCGTGGTCGCCGCCATCGCGCTCAACAGCGGCGGCGGCACCCCGGTCGCCGATCCGACCCCGCCGGTCACCACCGTCACCGTCACCGACTCCCCGAGCGCGAGCCCGAGTCCGACCGCCACCCGGAGCCCGAGCAGGTCGGCCTCGCCGCCGCCGAGCACGCCGTCCCGCCCGGCGCCGGTGCTCAAGGACACCGTGGCGGACCCGCAGCACGCCATCACCGTGCCGGTCTTCGAGGGCTGGGAGGCGAACACCACCGGTTCGCACTCCACGGTCTTCCTCGGCAGCGGCCAGTACACCTGCCCCGGCGGCGGCAACTGCATCCGCGGCCAGTTCTCGGTCGAGAAGGACACCATCTCCGGCAGCACCGCCCGCGCGGCGGCCGAGGCCGCGATGCCCACCTACGCGGCGGCGATCTTCAGCAACATCACCTCGCACACCGACGCCGGCTCGTCCAGCACCACGGTCGCGGGCATCTCCGGCTACGCGGTCCGCTGGCACATCGTGACGGCCGACGGCAGCAAGGGCTACATCCTGATGGTGGCGGTGCCGGCCAAGGGCGGCGGCTACGTGGCCTTCGAGGGCGGGGTGGACGACGCCGCGGGCGCGCCCGACCCCTCGGTGCTGGACCAGATCCTCAAGGGCATCAAGCAGGACACCAGCACGGGGAGCGGCTCCACCACCTGAGCCCCGGCCCCGCCTCCGTTCCGCGGAACGCAGGCGGGGCCGGGGCTCAGGGGATCCGGACCCTCAGTCCCCGTACCGCTCCCAGAGCTTGGGGAACCGTTTCGCCATGACGTCGGGGTCGTCGAAGTCGAAGACGGCCCCGGCCGGCCGCGCGGGCTGCCGTCCGCCCACCTCGGGCAGCGGCAGCCCGGTGAGCTGCTCGTACGCCTCGTCGGCGGCGTAGCCGAGGTCCTCGGCCTCGCCGTCCTCCTCCTCGTCGAACCCCGGCAGCAGGTCCGCCAGATCGTCGGGCTCGTGCAGCCCGCCCTCGAAGACGTCCCGGCCCTGGCCGATCAGCCAGCACCGGAAGTAGTCGAAGGAGTCCTCGGAGGCGCCGCCCAGCAGCAGGTACGCCGAGCCCCACAGGTCGTAGCGGTAGGCGCGCTGGAACCGGGCCTCGAAGAGCCGGGCGAAGTCGATGACGTCGTCCGGCGCCAGCTCGCCGAGCCGCTCCACCAGGCGGTCGGCCTGCTCGTCCGGGTCGCCCTCGGCGGCCTCCCGGGTCTCGTCGATGATCTGCCAGAAGTCGGTCTCGTCCATCACCGCTCCAGCATCCCTGCTCGGCCGCACGCGCGCATGCGAAGAACGGGTGAATCACCCGGAACTGCACGAAAAACCCGCAATGCACGGAACCCCGCGCCGTCCGGGGACGGAGCGGGGTTCCGGTGCGGTGGGCCGGAGGGGACCTCCGGCGGCGCCGGGTCCTTACAGGCCGAGCTCGACCTCGAACTCGCCGGCCTCCAGGATCTCCTTGACGGCCACCAGGTAGCGGGCGGCGTCGGCACCGTCCACGAGGCGGTGGTCGTAGGAGAGCGAGAGGTAGGTCATGTCACGGATGCCGATGGCGGTGCCGCCGTCGGACTCGATGACCACCGGGCGCTTCACCGTGGCGCCGATGCCCAGGATCGCGACCTGGTTCGGCGGCACGATGACGGTGTCGAACAGCGCACCGCGCGAGCCGGTGTTGCTGATGGTGAAGGTGGCGCCGGACAGCTCGTCCGGGGTGATCTTGCTGTCGCGCACCTTGCTGGCCAGCTCGGCGGTCTTCTTCGAGATGCCGGCGATGTTGAGGTCGCCCGCACCCTTGATGACCGGGGTCATCAGACCCTTCTCCGAGTCCACCGCGATACCGATGTTCTCGGTGTCGAAGTAGGTGATGGTGCCCTCGGCCTCGTTGATCCGGGCGTTGACGACCGCGTGGGCCTTCAGCGCCTGGGCGGCGGCCTTGACGAAGAACGGCATCGGGGACAGCTTGACGCCCTCGCGGGCGAGGAAGGAGTCCTTGGCCCGGCCGCGCAGCGACATGATCCGGGTGACGTCGACCTCGACCACGCTGGTCAGCTGGGCCTGCTCGTGCAGGGCCTTCAGCATGTTGTCGCCGATGACCTTGCGCATGCGGGTCATCTTGACCGTCTGGCCGCGCAGGGCGGACGGAGCGGCGGCGGCCTTCGGCGCGGCGGCCGGGGCGGCGGCGACCGGGGCCGGCACGGCCTTGGCGGCCTCGGCGGCGGCCAGGACGTCCTGCTTGCGGATGCGGCCACCGACGCCGGTGCCGGCGACGGCCGACAGCGCGACGTTGTGCTCGGCGGCGAGCTTGCGCACCAGCGGGGTGACGTAGGCGTCACCGGCGTCGGCCACCGGGGCGGCCGGAGCCGGGGCGGCGACCGGCGCGGGGGCCGGGGCAGCCGGGGCAGCCGGGGCCGGGGCGGCAACCGGAGCAGCCGGAGCCGGGGCGGCCGGGGCGGCCGGAGCCGGGGCGGCCGGGGCGGCCGGAGCCGGAGCGGCAACCGGGGCAGCCGGAGCCGGGGCGGCAACCGGGGCAGCCGGAGCCGGAGCCGGGGCGGCAACCGGGGCCGGGGCGGCCGGAGCAGCCGGAGCGGCGGCGACGGCGCCCGCGGCACCGATCAGCGCGAGCTGGGCGCCCACCTCGGCGGTCTCGTCCTCGCCGACCAGGATCTTCACCAGCGTGCCGGCGACCGGCGACGGGATCTCGGTGTCGACCTTGTCGGTGGAGACCTCCAGCAGCGGCTCGTCGACCTCGACGGTGTCGCCCTCGGCCTTCAGCCAGCGGGTGACGGTGCCCTCGGTGACCGACTCGCCCAGCGCGGGCAGCAGGACCGGGGTGGCGTCGCCGGCCGGGGCGGCCGGAGCGGCGGCGGGCGCGGCCGGAGCCTCGGCGACCGGAGCCGGAGCGGCGGCCGGGGCCTCCGCGACCGGGGCGGCCGGCGCGGCCGGGGCCGGAGCGGCCTCGGCGGCCGGGGCCGGAGCGGCGACCGGGGCACCCGAGCCGTCGTCGATGACGGCCAGCTCGGCGCCGACCTCGACGGTCTCGTCCTCGCCGACCTTGATCGAGGCCAGGATGCCGGAGGCCGGCGCCGGGATCTCGGTGTCGACCTTGTCGGTGGAGACTTCGAGCAGCGGCTCGTCGACCTCCACGCGCTCACCCTCGGCCTTCAGCCAACGGGTGACGGTGCCCTCGGAAACGCTCTCGCCCAGCGCGGGCAGTGTTACTGAGACCGCCATGGTTTCAGCGACTCCTATCAAGTCTTGCGAACTGGAAGGTGGGGGTGGGAAGGCGCGATCAGTCGTGCGCGTGCAGCGGCTTGCCGGCCAGCGCCAGGTGCGCCTCGCCGAGGGCCTCGGACTGGGTCGGGTGCGCGTGGATGAGCTGCGCGACCTCGGCCGGCAGGGCCTCCCAGTTGTAGATCAGCTGGGCCTCACCGACCTGCTCGCCCATGCGGGCGCCGACCATGTGGACACCGACCACGGCGCCGTCCTTGACCTGGACGAGCTTGATCTCGCCGGCGGTCTTCAGGATCTTGCTCTTGCCGTTGCCGGCCAGGTTGTACTTCAGGGTGACGACCTTGTCCTTGCCGTACAGCTCGACGGCCTTGGCCTCGGAGATGCCGACGGAGGCCACCTCGGGGTTGGAGTAGGTCACGCGCGGGACGCCGTCGTAGTCGATCGGCACCGGCTTGAGGCCGGCCAGGCGCTCGGCGACCAGGATGCCCTCGGCGAAGCCGACGTGCGCCAGCTGCAGGGTCGGGGCGAGGTCGCCGACGGCCGAGATGGTCGGCACGTTGGTGCGCATGTACTCGTCGACGAGGACGTAGCCGCGGTCCGTCGCGACGCCGTTCTCCTCGTAGCCGAGGCCGGCCGAGACCGGGCCGCGGCCGATGGCGACGAGCAGCAGGTCGGCGTCGATCTGCTTGCCGTTCTCGGTGGAGACGCGCACACCGGTCTCGGTGTACTCGACGCCGGAGAAGCGGGCCTTCAGCTCGAACTTGATGCCGCGCTTGCGGAAGGCGCGCTCCAGGAGCTTGGAGGAGTTCTCGTCCTCCAGCGGGACCAGGTGCGGCAGGGCCTCGACGATGGTGACCTCGACGCCGAACGACTTCCAGACCGAGGCGAACTCGACGCCGATCACGCCGCCGCCCAGGATGACGGCCGACTTCGGGATGCGGTCGAGCTTGAGGGCGTGGTCCGAGGAGATGACGCGGTTGCCGTCGATCTCCAGGCCCGGGATCGAGCGCGGCACGGAACCGGTGGCCAGGACGATGTGGCGGCCCTCGATGCGCTGGCCGTTGACGTCCACCGAGGTCTGCGAGGACAGCTTGCCCGCGCCCTGGATGAACGTGACCTTGCGGGAGGCCACCAGGCCCTGCAGGCCCTTGTACAGGCCGGCGACGACGTCGTCCTTGTACTTGTGGACGCCGTTGATGTCGATGCCCTGGAAGGTGGCCAGCACGCCGAACTCGGCGGCCTCCTTCGTCTCGTCGGCGATCTCGGCCGCGTGCAGCAGCGCCTTGGTCGGGATGCAACCGCGGTGCAGGCAGGTGCCGCCGAGCTCACCCTTCTCGATCAGGGCGACGCTCAGGCCCAGCTGGGCGCCACGGAGCGCCGCGGCGTAGCCGCCGCTTCCGCCTCCGAGAATGACTACGTCGAAAACGGTGCTGGCGTCGTTCGCCACGTCACGTCCTCCATGCAATGGGTGTGGATCGCCGGGCCGGTCACGGTCCGGTGGGTCGGAAGCCTTTGTGGGGCGCCCAGTCGTGCCGGAAATACATCTTCGCACTTGTTCGCGGCGACTGATGTCCGGGTCCGCCCCGGGGGCGCCCCAGGGGGCGGTAGCGGGGGTGGGAACACCCCGGACGGAGGGGCATCGTCGCAGCTCACGGCAGGGTTGACAGGGGGCTGGGCGGGCGTTTCCGGGGGGTCTGGAGCGGCGGGTTCCGCAGTGCGGAACAAAGTTTCGCCCGCAGCGAACAGGGGTGCGGCGCGCGTCCCGCGGGCGCTACCCGCAGGTAACCACCCGGGAAACCGGACGGGGTGCCGGGCCTGCGCGCCGGACCCCCGCCCCCCGGACTGCCCCCCCCGCAAGCCCATGCGCCCCCCCCCCAAATCACCGCGAAACGCAC
>NZ_JBHJRC010000143.1:0-20156 GCF_042261735.1 Kitasatospora sp. NPDC056327
AGACAGCACCAGGTGGGTGCCGGCCCCTCGGGCGCGTCCGGGGACGGGAGCGGTCAGCGGGTGCGGAAGGCCAGCACCACGTTGTGGCCGCCGAAGCCGAACGAGTTGTTCAGCGCCGCGATCGGGCCCTCGGGCAGCTTGCGGGGCTCGCCGCGCACGATGTCCGCGTCCACGTCGTCGTCCAGCTCCTCGACGTTGATGGTCGGCGGGGCGAGGCGGTGGTACAGGGCCTGCACGGTGGCGACCGTCTCGATGCCGCCGGCGCCGCCCAGCAGGTGGCCGGTCATCGACTTGGTGGCCGAGACCGCGATGTGGTCGAGGTCCTCGCCCAGCTCCTTGCGCAGGGCCTTCAGCTCGGCCGTGTCACCCTGCGGGGTCGAGGTGGCGTGCGCGTTGACGTGCACGATCTCGGCCTTGTCCAGCTGGTTGCGGTCGAACAGGTCGGCCAGCGCGCGGGCCACGCCGGCACCGGTCGGCTCCGGCTGGGCGATGTGGTGGGCGTCCGAGGACAGACCCTGGCCGACCGCCTCGCAGTAGATCCGGGCGCCGCGGGCCTCGGCGTGCTCCACGGACTCCAGGACGACCACGCCGGCGCCCTCGCCCAGCACGAAGCCGTCCCGGCCCTTGTCGTACGGGCGGGAGGCGCGCTCGGGCTCGTCGTTGTTCTTGGACATCGCCATCATGTTGGCGAACGCCGCGATCGGCAGCGGGTGGATCGCCGCCTCGGTGCCGCCGGCCACCACGACGTCGGCGCGGCCGCTGCGGATCATCTCGATCGCGTAGCCGATCGCCTCGGCGCCGGAGGCGCAGGCGGAGACGGGGGTGTGCACACCCGCGCGGGCGCCGACCTCCAGGCCGACGTTGGCCGCCGGGGAGTTGGGCATCAGCATCGGGACGGTGTGCGGGGAGACCTTGCGGGCGCCCTTCTCCTTCAGCACGTCGTACTGGTCGAGCAGGGTGGTCACGCCGCCGATGCCGGAGGCGATCACGGCGCCCAGGCGCTCCGGGGCCAGCTTGGAGGACTCGTCGGTGGCCGGGGTCTCGTAACCGGCGTCGGCCCAGGCCTCGCGGGCGGCGATCAGCGCGAACTGCGCGGAGCGGTCGAGCTTGCGGGCCAGCGGGCGGGGCAGGATCTCGCCCGGCTCCACGGCGGTGCGCGCGGCGATCCGCACGGGCAGATCGGCGGCCCACTCCTCGGTCAGGGCTGCCACCCCGGAGCGCCCGGCGAGCAGGTTCTCCCAGGTGGTGGCGGCGTCGCCGCCCAGCGGCGTGAAGGCGCCGATACCCGTGACGACCACGGTACGGTTTTCAACGGTCACTGGATCTTCTTCTCTCACGTTTGTGCGGGGGGTCGGCGGCGGGCCGAAGGTGAGCCCGGCCGGGCGCCCGGTGGGGCGTCCCGGCCGGCGGGTCGGCCGACCCGGTGGGAGCCGGCCGATGTCAGGCGTCGAACGAGTCGACCGCTCAGGCGTGGGTGAGGATGTAGTCCACCGCGTCGCCGACGGTCTTCAGGTTCTTGACCTCGTCGTCCGGGATCTTGACGTCGAAGCGCTCCTCGGCGGCCACGACGACCTCGACCATGGACAGCGAGTCGACGTCCAGGTCGTCGGTGAAGGACTTGTCGAGCTCGACGTCCTCGGTCGGGATGCCGGCGATCTCGTTGACGATCTCGGCGAGACCTTCCAGGACCTCGTCCTTGGTAGCCATACTGGCTGCTCCTCTTCGGTGTTGAATGCGGCCGCCCGGCGGACGGACGCGGGTTTTGCGGGTTGGATCGGGCGAAAACGCCTAGGGGAGCGTAACGACTGCCGCGGCGTACACGAGACCCGCCCCGAACCCGATGATCAGAGCGAGGTCGCCGCTGCGTGCCTCGCCGCTCTCCAGCATGCGCTCCATCGCCAGCGGGATGGAGGCCGCCGAGGTGTTCCCGGTCTCCGCGATGTCGCGGGCGACCGGCACCGACTCGGGCAGCTTGAGCGCCTTGATCATCGCGTCGGTGATCCGGTTGTTGGCCTGGTGCGGGATGAAGGCGCCGAGCTGGTCGGCGGTGACCCCGGCGGCGTCCAGCGCCTGCTGGGCCACCTTGGCCATCTCCCAGACCGCCCAGCGGAAGACCGTCTGGCCCTCCATCCGCAGGGCCGGCCACTTGAGCTCCTCGCCGGCGCCGTTGACGGCGTCCGGCTTGGCGAAGGCGGTGTCCCAGGCCTGGGTCTGGGAGATGACGTCGCGCTGCGAGCCGTCCGACCCCCAGACGACCTTGCCGATGCCGGGGATGTCGGACGGGCCGACGATCGCGGCGCCGGCGCCGTCGCCGAAGATGAACGCGGTCGAGCGGTCCGAGGTGTCGGTCAGGTCGCTGAGCCGCTCCACGCCGATCACCAGCACGTACTCGGCACTGCCGCCGCGGACCATGCCGTCGGCCAGGCCCAGGCCGTAGCCGAAGCCCGCGCAGGCGGCCGAGATGTCGAAGGCCGGGGCGGTGCCGCAGCCGAGCCGCTCGGCGATCTCGGTGGCGACGGCCGGGGTCTGCTTGAGGTGCGAGACCGTGGCGACGATCACGCCGCCGATCCGGGACGGGTCGATGCCGGCCTGGGCGATCGCCTTGCCGGCGGCCTGCACCGACATCTCGGCGACCGACTCCTCCGGGCCGGCCCAGCGGCGCTCGGCGATCCCGCTGCGGGTGCGGATCCACTCGTCCGAGGAGTCGATCCAGGTCAGGACCTCGGCGTTGGGGATCACCCGGACCGGGCGGTAGCCGCCCACGCCGTGGATGCGTGAGTACTGGGCGCCGGTGACCGGGCGGATCCGATGGGTGTCGCTCATGCCTGCTGCTCCTGCTCCTGACCGCCGTGCTCCGCGACGAGCTCGCGGGCCCGGTCCAGGTCGGCGGGGGTCTTGAGGGCAAGCGTCGCCACGCCCTTGAGGTTGCGCTTGACCAGTCCGGTGAGGGTGCCCGCCGGGGCGAGCTCGATGACGGCGGTGGCGCCCAGCTCCCGCAGGGTCTCCATGCAGAGGTCCCAGCGGACCGGGTTGGAGACCTGCGACACCAGGCGGTCCAGCACCTCGGCGCCGGAGGCGACGACCGCGCCGTCCTGGTTGGAGACGTAGGCGACCTTCGGGTCGGCGACCGGCAGGCCCGGGGCCAGCTTGGCCAGCCGCTCGACGCCGGGGGCCATGTGGACGGTGTGGAACGCGCCCGCGACCTTCAGTGCGATCAGCCGGGCGCCGGCCGGCGGGTCCTCGCGCAGCGCGTCCAGCTGCGGCAGGGTGCCGGCCGCGACGATCTGGCCGCCGCCGTTGTTGTTGGCCGCGGTCAGACCGTGCTCGGCCAGCTTGTCGGCGACCGCCTGCGGGTCGCCGCCGAGCACCGCGAGCATGCCGGTCTCGGTGGCCGCGGCGGCCTCGGCCATGGCCAGGCTGCGCTCGCGGACGAAGGTCAGCGCGTCACGGGCGCTCAGCACGCCGGCGCCGGCCGCGGCGGTGATCTCGCCGACGCTGTGGCCGGCCACGGCGCCGACCAGCGCGCGGGCGGCGTCCTCGTCCGGGAACAGCGCACGCGCGGTCACCAGGCCGGCGGCCACCAGCAGCGGCTGGGCGACGGCGGTGTCCTTGATCTCCTCGGCGTCCGCCTCGGTGCCCGCGCGCACGAGGTCGAGCCCGGCGACCTCCGACCAGCCCCGCAGGCGGTCGGCGACACCGTCGAGCTCCAGCCAGGGGCTGAGGAATCCGGGGGTCTGAGCACCCTGTCCAGGGGCGACGATTACGAGCACGGTTCAACCCTCTCTCGCCAGGCGCCCGGGGGCGGGTAGGCGACGGTAACGAAGAAAAGCATCCGGGATTGTAAGGTCCCTACAGCGTGGTCAGCTTGACTCTCCGGCGGCCGTGAGCCGCCCCAGCGCCAGTGCGATACGCAGGGTGAAGGCCGAACGCACGTCGGAGGGAGCGTAGCCCGTGACGTCGGTCACACGTCGGAGCCGGTAGCGCACCGTGTTGGGGTGGACGAAGAGCATCCGGGCGGCTCCCTCCAGCGACGAGGCCTGTTCCAGGTAGACACTCAAGGTCTCCAGGAGTGCCGAGCCGGCCTCGTCCAGCGGTGTGTAGATCTCCTCCACCAGCTGGCGCCGGGCCGCCTGGTCACCGGCCAGCGCGCGCTCCGGGAGCAGGTCGTCCGCCAGCGCCGGCCGCGGGGCGTCCGGCCACGCCGCGCAGGCCCGCAGGCCGGCCGCGGCGGCGTGCGCCGAGCGGGTCGCCGACAGCAGGTCCGGGACGGTCGGGCCGACCACCACCGGGCCCGGCGCGAACTGGCCGATCAGCGCCCGGGCCGCGTGCACCGGCTCCTTCTCGCCGCCGACCACGACCACCAGGCGCTTGCCCAGCACCCCGGTCAGCACGTGCAGCTTCGCGTACCGGGCGGCCCGGCGGATGGCCTCGACCACCAGCTCGCTGTCGCCGTCCGGGGCGGAGCCCATCACCACCCGCACCTGGCTCGGCTGGCCCCAGCCCAGTGCGGCGGCCCGCGACAGCACGCCCTCGTCGGCGTCGCCGGACAGCAGCGAGTTCACCACCAGCGCCTCCAGCCGGGCGTCCCAGGCGCCCCGGGCCTCGGCGGCCTGGGCGTACACCTGGGCGGTGGCGAAGGCGATCTCCCGGGCGTAGACCAGCACCGACTCCCGCATGTCGGCCTCGTCGCCGGGGGCGGCCACCTCCTCGATGGCCTCCTCCATCACCTCGATGGTGGTGCGGATCAGCTCGACGGTCTGGCGCAGGGTGATCGCCCTGGTCAGCTCGCGCGGCGCGGTGCCGAAGACATCGGTGGAGATCGCCTGCGGGGTGTCCGGCTTGCGGTACCACTCGGTGAACGCGGCGATGCCGGCCTGGGCGACCAGACCGATCCAGGAACGGTGCTCCGGCGGCATCCGCCGGTACCAGCCGAGCTGGTCGTCCATCCGGGCGATCGCGGCCGAGGCGAGCTTGCCCGACGACTTCTCCAGCCGCTTGAGGGTCGCGGCCCGCCGCTCGGCGCGTTCGGCGGCGAGCCGGCGCTCCTGCGCGGTCAGGCGCGGTGCCGCCCGTCCGGGCCGGTCTCTCCCGGCGCCGGGCGTCGGGCTCTTCCCGCCCTTGTCGGGGTCGGCGGTCGGGTCGCTCTTGGAGTTCGCGGAAGCGGCTGGCACAGGGACAAGACTGCCTCACCGGAGTGACTGCTCGTGCACAGGGCCCGGCGGAGGCCGGTGGCCGGCGGCCGGGGCACCGGGCGGACGACCGCCGGCGCCGGGTCCGCGGCGCCCCGGGCCGGGCCCGCCGGCAGGCTACGGTGGTCGGCGTGACCGATGCCCCCGCCCGCCCCCGGGCCGACCTGCGCCGGACCGCCGAGCGCTACCGCTCGACCCCCGCCGAGGGCGTCGAGACCCGCCACGCGTTCTCCTTCTCCGGGCACTACGACCCGAGGAACACGCACTTCGGCGCGCTGCTCGCGTGCAACGAGGAGCTCCTCGCCCCCGGCGCCGGGTTCGACGAGCACAAGCACCGCGACACCGAGATCCTCACCTGGGTGCTGGAGGGCGCGCTCGCCCACCGGGACTCGCACGGGCACAGCGGGGTGGTCCGGCCCGGCATGCTCCAGCACCTCGGCGCCGGCTCCGGCGTCACCCACACCGAGCGCAACGTCGGCGGGGCGGACGGCCCGGTCCGCTTCGTCCAGATGTGGCTGCAGCCGGACACCTTCGACGCGCCCCCCGTCTACGGGCTGCGCGCGGTGGAGCGCGCGGCCGACGGGCTGACGCTGCTCGCCTCCGGGACGGAGCGCGACGCCGGGACCGGGGCGCTGCGGCTGCGGCGCGCCGACGCCGCCCTGTGGCTGGTCACCGCCGGTCCGTGGCAGCCGCTGCCCCCGCTGCCGGCCGCCGCCTACCGCTACGCCCACCTCACGGTCGGGTCGCTCGGCTACCGCACGGTGCCGGGGCCGCAGGGCGGGGGACGCTCGATGGTCCCCGGCGACAGCGTGCGGATCACCGGGGACGCCTTCGCGGCGCCGACGGCCGGCGGGGCCGGCGCGGAGCTGCTCCTCTGGGAGATGCACTCGCCGGTCTCGTACGGCTGACCCGCTACCGGCCGCCGAGCTCGGCGAGCACCGCGTCGCCGAGGACCGGCCAGGCCTCGGCGGCCCACGGGCCGAAGTCGCGGTCGGTGAGCGCGACGCAGGCCGCGCCGGCCTCCGGGTCCACCCAGAGGAAGGTGCCGGACTGGCCGAAGTGCCCGAAGGTGGCGGGGGAGTTGGCGGTGCCGGTCCAGTGCGGCGCCTTGCCGTCGCGGATCTCGAAGCCGAGGCCCCAGTCGTTCGGCCGGCGGTGGCCGAAGCCGGGCAGCACCCCGCTGGTGCCGGGGAAGGCGACCTCGCGGGTGGCGGCGCGCAGCGTGCCCGGGTCGAGCAGCCTGGGCGCCTGCAGCTCGGCGGCGAACCGGGTGAGGTCCGCGACCGTGGAGAGGCCGCCCGCGCCCGCCGGGGCGCGGTGCGCGGTGTTGATCAGGGTGGCGTGCATGCCGAGCGGCCGGAACACGGCCTCGGCGGCGTAGCGGCCGAACTCGATGCCGGCGGCCTGCTCCAGGGTCCGGGCCAGCACGTCGAAACCGGCGTTCGAGTAGAGCCGCCGGTTGCCGGGCGCGGCCATCACCCGGTGCTCGTCGAAGGCCAGGCCCGAGGTGTGGGCCAGCAGGTGGCGGACGGTCGAGCCCTCCGGCCCGGCCGGGTCGTCCAGCTCGAAGACGCCCTCCTCGACCGCGACCAGCACCGCGTAGGAGGTGAGCAGCTTGGTCACCGAGGCCAGCGGGAACAGGTGGTCCTGCGGTCCGTGGGTGCCCAGCACGGCGCCGTCCGCGCCCCGTACGACGGCGGCGGCCGCGTGCGGCACCTGCCAGGTCTCGATCTTCCGCAAGCTCTCCATGGGGCCCGACTCTAACCGGGCCGCGCGGCCCCGCGGGATGGCAGGCTTGCCGGGTGGGCAACGCTCAGCGCTCGTCACCGGGGGGACAGACCATGACCGTACTCGCATCCTTCGAGGCCGGGCGGCTGCGCAGCTGCCACGAGGTGTTCCGGGAACCGGTCGGCGAGGCCGACCGGACGCCCCGCCACACCATCGGCGAGGTGTCGGCGGCCAGCGGGCTGACCGCGCACACCCTGCGCTGGTACGAGCGGATCGGCCTGCTCGACCCGGTGGACCGCTCGGCCTCCGGCCAGCGCCGGTACTGCGACGCCGACCTGCACCGGCTGGCCTTCCTGGGGCGGCTGCGGCTGACCGGGATGCCGGTGGCGGACATGCTGCGGTACGTGGAGCTGGCCCGGGAGGGCGAGCGGACCTCGGCGGCGCGGCGCGACCTGCTGCTCGCCCACCGGGAGGGGGTGCGGCAGCAGATCGCGGACCTGCACGCGACGCTGGCCGTGCTCGACCACAAGATCGACGCGTACAACGGCCGGCTCAGCCAGTGCGCGCCGACGCACTAGCGATGCGTCAGACCTCGCGGCCGAGGTGGGCGGCGAGCCGGGCAGCGGCGCCGGCGCCGGCCGGGGCGGGTCGGACCGGGCCGAACGGGACGGCGCCGCCGCGCGGTTCGGCCGGCACCACGGCCAGCGCGACCGCCAGCGCCGCCTCGGCCAGGCGCTCGTCCAGCGGGAGGGCGGTGCCGAGCGCGCGGGCGATGTCCCAGGAGTGGGTGACGGTCTCCAGCACGTAGCCGCCGACCGCGGCGCGGCCGGGCACCTCGCCCCAGGGGGCGGCGGCCGGCCGGTCCAGCTTCGCGTCCTCGGCCCAGGCGGCGGTCACCCGGGCCCGGGCCCGGCCGAGGGCGGCCGGCCAGCCGTCGTCGGGCTGGTCGCCGGTCGCGGCCACGACGTCCTCGCTGCGCCCGCCCTCGCCCACGTAGGCGAGCCGGTGGATGCCGCCGACCACGTGGCCGAGCAGGGCCCGCAGGTCGTACGCGGGGCAGGGGGTGGGCCGGTCCAGGTGCTCCGGTCCGGCCTCGGCGAACAGCTTCTCCAACTGGTCGAGGGCGAGCAGGTACAGCGGGCGCGGGTCCTGGGTGGTGTCCATCTGGCGTCGACTCCCGTGGTGCGGAGGGTTTTCCGGTCGGGAGGCAATCTCCCGGTAAAACCTGACAACCATCGTCAGGTTTTCTGGGATCCTCGGGACATGAAGGCCGACCGCCTGCTCTCGATCCTGCTGCTGCTCCAGACCCGCGGCCGGGTGCCCGCCACCGAACTGGCCGAACGGCTGGAGGTGTCGGTCCGCACCATCTACCGCGACGTCGAGGCGCTCTCGGCGGCCGGCGTGCCGGTGTACACCGAGCGCGGCCGGCACGGCGGAATCAGCCTGCTGCCCGGCTACCGCACCGACGTCAGCGGTCTGACCGCGGACGAGGCGCGTGCCCTGTTCGTGCTCTCCGCCCAGGGCGCGCACAGCGACCTCGGCCTGGACGGCGCGCTCGGGTCGGCGCTGCGCAAGGTGATGGCCGCGCTGCCGGCCCCGCACCGGCCCGGCGCCGAACGGATCAGCGAGCGGGTGCTGGTGGATCCGGCGCGCTGGCTGCAGGCCGGTGCGCCGCCGGGGCCGGACCTGGGCGAGCTCCAGTACGCGGTGTTCGCCGACCGCCGGCTGCGGCTGCGCTACCGGCACGGCGGCGCGCCCGCCCCGGTGGAGTACACCGTGGACCCGTACGGCCTGGTGAGCAAGGCCGCGGTCTGGTACCTGGTGGCCGATCTGCACGGTGAGCCGCGGCTCTTCCGGGCCGACCGGGTGCTGTCCGCCGAGACCGCCGAGGAGCCGGTCCGGCGGCGGCCGGGGGTGGCGCTGGGCGAGGCCTGGGCGGTGCTGCGGGAGCAGGTGGAGCGGCTGCCCGTGGAGCTGGCCGTGCGGGTGCGGGTACGGCGCGCACGGCTGGACATGTTCGTCCGGATCCACGGCTCCCGGCTCACCGCGCCGCCGCCGGAGAGCGGCGGCGGCGCACCCGAGGAGTGGGTCGAACTCGTCCTCGGCTTCCCGGCGTTGCCCGCCGTCCGGGCGCTGCTGGCGTTCGGCGCGGACGCCGAGGTGCTCTCCCCGCCCGCCGCGCGGCGGGAGCTGGGCCGGGCCGCCGCCGACGCCGTCCGGCTCTACCAGGACGGCAGGTGACGGAGCGGCGGGCGGCACGGCGGCAGGAGGGGCGACGACGGGAGCGGCGGCGGGCGGTGCGGTACCGGCCGACGGGGCGGGGTCCGAGGGGGCCCGGTCAGGCCTCCGGGGCGGGCCGGAGCACGTCCCGGTACGCGCCGAGCGCGACGGCCGCGAAGTTGTGCAGGCTGTCGGTGCCGGTGGCGAGGTAGCCGTTGTGGCCGGAGGAGCCGGCCGAGGAGATCCGCTCGGCGCCGAACTCCGCCGAGGTCGGGTCCGCGCCGTGGCCGAGCCCGCCGACCTCCAGGTAGGGCACATTGCCGATCCAGTCGGTCTCGTTGCGGGTGGCCCAGAGGTGCACCCCGCCGCCCAGTTCCGCGGTGTCCTCCACCCCCATGCCGGGGGAGCCGAACACCACGACGTCGGTGACCCCGCTGGTGTCGGACGGGGAGGCGGCCGCCCGGGGGATGTCCGGCGCGGCGGTGCCGCAGACCACCGAGCCGTAGGAGTGGCAGAACAGCGCGGGCGGGGCCTCGGGGCGGGTGGTCTCCTTGAGCCCGGCGAGCAGCCGGCGCAGCCGGGGCGCGCCGACGTCGGCGAGCCGGGAGGTGACCGCGTCCGGGCCGAGGCCGGAGGGGGTGACGTAGCCGGTCCAGGCGATCACCGCGGTCCGGGTGCCGGGGGCCTGCCGGCCCTCCTCCCGGTACAGCGCGCGGGCCATCCCGGCGGGGGAGCGCAGCGGTTCGACGGCCTGGTCGAAGTGGCCGAGGTCGGCGTCCGAGCCGGGGACGAGCACCGCGACCCGGTCGGCGCCGCCGAGGTCGCCCCAGACCTCGGTGAGCAGCCCGCGGCCGCGCGGGTCGAAGGCCAGGATCTGCCGGCCGGGGGAGAGCAGGCTCTGTACGTCGTTGGCCCGGGAGACGGCGAGCGCGCGCTGCTCCGGGGTGAGCCGGGGGTCGGCGGCGCGGGCCCGGGCGTGGTCGCGGTCGGCGGCCAGCGCCACCCGGTTGGCCCGGTAGCGCACGGCGAGCGGGGCGCCGTCGAAGTTGCCGACCACCAGGGGGTAGGCCTCGACCAGCCGGTCCAGTTCGGCGGGGGCGAGCCGGCCGAAGAACTCGGCGGCGGCGGCCGGGGCGGTGGTGGCCGGGTCGGGCAGGTCGTGCCCGTAGGAGTGGTCCTCGACCCAGGCGGCGCTGCCGGCCGGTGGTGTGGAGATGGCCAACTGTTCGGTGGCGGCGGCGGCTTGGGCGGCCGCCGCGCCGGCATCGGCGAGGACGGCGGCACCCGCGAAGGCGCCGATCAGGATGTGCTTCCACCGTCGACGGCGCATCGCCTCAACTCCCAGAGAGTCCCGTCACCGATCCCGGACGGGGCCCGGAGGGTGGTACGACTGCCAACTTTCCAGCGCAAGCCTAGGGGCCCCGGAGGGGTACCGGGCCCGCCTTAAACTGTGGGATGGATCACATGAACCGGGGGTGACCCGGACGCGTCCTGATCGTTCGCGCGGAGACCTCTCCGCCCCGCGGCCGGGGGGCCGCGGGGGCGGCGGGCGGGGCGCGCCGGCCCGGTTCAGAGCAGCGAGTTCCAGGCCGAGACGGTGCGCGAGCCGTCGACCAGCCGGTCCGGGTGGCCGCTGCCGTCCGCCACCGAGATCCGGCGGTAGACGTCGCCGTGGAACACCCAGTACTCGCTCCGGCCGCCGACCCGCAGGCGGTCCGGGACGGGCAGGAAGCAGTTCACCGCGGCGACGCCGTTCAGCGAGGTCCACTGGGACAGCTCCCGGTCGCCGCGCTCCAGTGCGTCGGGGCGGCCGGGCCGCGGCGGGGACGGGGGCATGGAACTCCTCGGACAGGGGGCCGTCCGGGGCTCTGACTCCGGGCGGGCGCGGGGGGACCGGCCGGCGAGGGCGTCGCCCGGTCGCCGACGGTCACAGGCCATCACGGCGGGTATTGGTTCGCATGCGGAGGCAGTGCGTTCGGCGGGGCGGGTGCCGCAAGCGGGTTACCCCGGTTTCAGACCACGCCCAGCGCGTACGCCGCGAAGAACGCCGCCCCGGCGCCGGCCACCGCCCGGGCCGGGCGGGAGAACGCCGTCCACGGGCCGTCGAACCGGCGGGTGAACCGTCCGATCGCGATCAGTGCGGCGCCGAACAGCGGCAGCAGCGCCAGCCGCAGCGCGACCCAGCCGAGCGAGTCCGGCGCCACCGTCAGTCCCGGCACCGCGCCGAAGGCTGCCGCCCCCGGCACCGCGACCGCGAGCATCGCGCTCTGGTGCCAGCAGAAGATCGTCATCGCGGAGAGGTTCACCGCCACCACCGGCAGCCAGAGCAGCGGACGGCGGGTCAGCAGCCGGCCGAACCGCCCGTGCAGCAGCACCGCCGCGCCGCACTGCACCGCGGCCAGCGCCAGGACCAGCAGGGACGGCGGGTGCGAGTTGGTGCGCCCGGCGCCCGGCACGCCGACCATCGACGCCGGGTAGTGGAAGACCAGCAGCAGCACGGCGAACAGCGCCCCGCCGCCCACCAGCAGCAGCCGCGCCGCCGGCCGGCCCAGCCGGCCCCCGGCCCAGAGCACGCCCAGCTGATAGGCGAACAGCCAGCCCGGCAGGATGTTCAGCAGCCCGACCCAGGACGGCACCGACTCCGCCCACGGCCCGTAGCGCAGCAGGTCCACGACGGCGACCGCGGCGAGCAGCACGCCCGCCGACCAGCCGCCCGCCCGGCGGGCGAAGGCCGCGCAGAGCGGGGTGAGCGCGGTCAGGCCCAGGTAGACGCCGATGTACCAGAGCGGCTGCACCACCAGCGTCGAGCCGGTGCGGACGGTGCCGGCCGGGACCCCGAGCCGGGGCAGCAGCGGGACCAGCAGCGCCCAGACGGCGGCCACCCCGAGCACCGGGCGGAGCAGCCGCACCACCCGGCCGCGCAGCCAGCCGGCGACTCCGGTGCCCCGGGCCCGGGCCCGTTCCAGCGAGCGGACCGCGGAGTGGCCGCCGACCAGGAAGAACACGCCCAGCAGTTGGAGCACCCAGCTGGCCGGGGCGAAGAAACCGAGGCCGGGGGAGGAGAGCGGGCTGGCGTTGTGCAGGGCGCCCGCGGTGTCGAGGGTGAAGCCGCCGAGCAGCCAGTGGCCGGCCGGGACGGCGAGCAGGGCGATCGCGCGCAGGCCGTCCAGGGCGCGGTCGCGGTCGGCGGGGGTGCGGGCGTCCACCGTGCGGGCGGCCCGGTGCAGGGGGGCGAGCAGGGAACTGGGCATGACGGGGTCTCCGTTCGCGGCGTGCGGCGGTGATGGCGGCGGTGATGGCGGCGGCGGTGGCGTGGCGGTGACGGCTGGTGGCGGCGCCGGTGGTGGTGACGGGCGGCGCGGGTCAGCGGCCGAGGGCGATGCCGGCGAAGGCGGCCAGCGAGGCGGTGCCCGGGGCGAAGTAGCCGGTGTGGCCGTGCGAGCCGGTCGACGGCAACGGCCGGGCGCCGAAGGCCGGGTCGGTCGGGTCCGCGCCGTGGCCGAGGCCGAACAGCCGGACGTACGGCACGTTGCCGATCCAGTCGGAGCCGTTGCGGGCGGTGGCCCAGAGCGGGACGCCCGGGTCGAGGGCGGCGGCCGAGCCGACGCCCAGGCCCGGCGAGCCGAGCACCACCACGCCGGAGGCCTGCCGCGGGCCGGGCCGGGCCAGGCCGCAGACCACCGAGCCGTAGCTGTGGCAGAACACCGTGGCCGGCGCCTCCGGGCGGGTGCTGACGGCGAGTCCGTCGAGCAGCCGGGTCAGCCGCTCGGCGCCGGCCCCGGCCAGGGTCTCGGTCGCGGCGTCCGGACCCAGCCCGGCCGGGGTGGTGTACCCGGCCCAGGCGATCACGGCGGTGCGCCCGCCGGTCGCCCCGTGCAGCGCCCCGGCCATCCCGACGGGCGTGCCCAGCGGGTCGCCGGCCCGGTCGAAGGTGCGCAGGTCGATGTCGGAGCCGGGGACGACGACCGCGGTGCGCGCGGCCCCGGCGAGGTCGCCGAACACCTCGGCGACCAGCCCCCGGCCGCGCGGGTCGAAGGCGAGGAACCGGCGCGGCCCGCCGGGCGCCGCGTCGTCGAGCAGGGTGCGGTAGCGCTCGGCGCGCTCCCGGGCGGCGGTGTGGTCCTCCGGGGTGAGCGCCGGGTCGGCGGCCCGGGCCAGGGCGTGCTCGCGCTCCTCGGCGATCGCCCGGGCGTTGGCCCGGTAGCGCAGCTCGACGGGCGCGCCGTCCAGGTTGCCGACCACCAGCGGGTGGCGGACGGCCAGCGACTCCCGGGCGGCGGGCGGCAGCGGCTCGAAGAAGGCGGCCACCTCGGCGGGACGGGCGGCGGCGGGGTCGGGCAGCGGCCGGCCGAGGGTGGTGTCGGCGAGCCAGGCGGCCGTCCCGGGCGGCGGGCCGGTCACCGGGCGCTCGCCGCCGGCGGCCCAGCCGCCCGCCCCCAGCACGGCTGCCAGCGCCAGCGCGGCGGCGGCCAGCCGGCGGCTGATCCCGTTCCTCGTCATGTCCCGTCTCTCCCTCGCCCGTTCGGCTCCGACGGGAAGGACGGTAGGAACGGGTCGGCCCCGCGGACATCACTCCGCGGAGCCAACTCCCGGGTGCTACCCGGGTATCAGGGGGTTCTCCCCCGGGGGAGAACCCCACCGGGGGCCGGGGGAACGGCTCACTGCCCCGGCGTCACCAGGCCGGACTCGTAGGCGAGCACCACCGCCTGGGCGCGGTCGCGCAGGCCCAGCTTGGCCAGGATCCGGCCGATGTGGGTCTTCACGGTCTGCTCGGCGAGCACCAGCCGGGCGGCGATCTCCTGGTTCGACAGGCCGCGGGCGATCAGCTCCAGGACCTCGGTCTCGCGCGGGGTCAGCCCGTTGAGCCGCAGTTTCGGGTCCCGGCGCCGGACCGGCCGGTTCCGGGCGAAGTCCTCGATCAGCCGGCGGGTCACCGAGGGGGCCAGCAGCGCCTCCCCGGCCGCGACCACCCGGACGGCGGCGATCAGGTCGGCCGGGGGCGCGTCCTTGAGCAGGAAGCCGCTGGCGCCGGCCCGCAGCGCCTCGTAGACGTAGTCGTCCACGTCGAAGGTGGTGAGCATCAGCACCTTGGGCCGGTGCGCGCCGGGCACGGCCGGGTCCAGCAGCCGGCGGGCCGCCTCCAGGCCGTCCATGACGGGCATCCGGACGTCCATCAGCACGACGTCCGGGTGGGTGCGGCCGCTCACCTCCAGGGCCTGGGCGCCGTCCGGGGCGTCCCCCACCACGTCGATGTCGCTCTGCGCGTTCAGCAGGGCGGCGAATCCGGCCCGCACCATCGCCTGGTCGTCGACGATGATCACGCGGATGGTCATACGGTGTTCTCCCCGGGCGCTACGGTGCGGCCGCCGGCCCGTCCGGCTCCTCCGGCGCGGCGCCGGGCGGCCGGCTGTCGTCCGACCGAGTATCCGCCAAGCGGGCGAACGGCAGTACGGCGGCCACCTTGAAACCGCCGTCCGGCAGCGCCCCGGTGTCCAGCCGTCCGTCCAGCAGCCGCACCCGCTCGCGCATCCCGACCAGCCCCTGGCCGGTGCCCTCGGCCGAGGCCTCCAGCGACTCGGCCCGCACGGGCGGGGCCGCGTTGACCACGGTGACCAGCAGGGAGGCGTCGGCGACGGCCAGCGAGACCCAGGCGGCGGCCCCGGGGGCGTGCCGGACCACGTTGGCCAGCGCCTCCTGGACGATCCGGTAGACCGAGAGACCGACGGCCGGCGGCAGCACGTCGTCGGTCAGCTCCGGGGCGAGGGTCAGCTCGGCCGACACACCCGCCCGGCGGACCGTGTCGACCAGCTGGGCGAGCTGCCCGACGCCCGGCTGCGGCGCCGTCTCGCCGCCCGACTCCTCACTGCGCAGCACCCCGAGCAGGCGCCGCATCTCGGCCAGCGACTCGCGCGCGGTGCCGGCGATCGCGGTGAACTCCTCGGCGGCCTCGGCCGGGACGCCGGTGATCCGGTACGGCGCGCTGGCCGCCTGCACGGCGATCACCGACATGTGGTGGGCGACCACGTCGTGCAGTTCGCGGGCGATCCTGGCGCGCTCCTCCAGCAGGGTGCGCCGCTCGCGTTCGGCCTCGCTGATGTGCTCCTGCTCGGCGAGCAGACGGCGGGCCTCGGCGCGCTCGCGCAGCGCCCCGCCGAGCACCAGGACGGCGCCGGTCAGGGCCACCGTGAGCAGGCTGTTGTCGCCGCCGAACTCCCCGGCGGCGCCGAGCACGGAGAGCGCCAGGCCGGCCGCGGTGGTGACCGCCCAGACCGCCACCAGGGTGCGCCGGGACTCGCGCAGGGCGAGCGTCAGCATCAGCAGCAGGTAGCCCACCAGGGCGGGTGGCGGCCACGGCCAGGGGCCGGCCGCCCCGTCGGGGGCGGGGCCCGACCCGGCGGCGAGGAGCGGTGGCGCGATCAGCAGCGCGGTGGTGCCGGTCATCCACCAGGCGGGCAGCGGCCGGGTGACGGCGAGCAGCAGCGGCACCGTCTGGGCGACCGCGAGGCCGGCGGCGAGGCCCGCGTCCACCCCGTAGTCCTGGACGAGCACGTTGATCGTGGTCGGCAGCAGTGCGGCGACCGCGGCGAGGGCGAGGACGTACGGCAGTGCCCGGACCCAGCGGCGGGAGGCCTGGGCGAGCAGCGGGGCGTGGTCGGCGGACGGGCGGGTGAGCGGGCGGAGCAGCGCGCGCACCGGGCCGCCCGGGGCAGGCCCGGTGAGTGGCTCGGTCATCCGGTCAGCCTAGGGCGGCCCGGTGGCCCGGGCGTCCCACCCCGGTCCCGGGTCCGGCGTACTACCCGGGTATGACGCCCGGGCGGTGCACCGATACCCCGGGGGAGCGTCCGGCGCACCGCGCGGCCGGGCACGCGCGGTGCCCGGTGGATCCTGTCGGACAGGCCCCGGCGTCGCGGGCCCGGCAGTGATCCGCAGGACACGCCCTAGCCCTGGGCGCGCCAGTCGCCGACCAGGGCCGGGCCGAGCAGTGCGAGGTGGCGGTCGATCAGCGCGGCCATGCCGTCCGGGCCGGTGTCCTCCTGGTCGGCGCTCCAGGACATGTGCGCGGCGCGCAGCACGCCGCCGAAGGCCGCCGCGAGGACGGCGGGCCGCAGGTCCTCGGCGGGGTCGAGGCCCTCGCGCTCGGCGATCACCTGGATCAGCACCTGCTCCTGCTCGGCGGCCCGGCGCAGGTGGGAGGCGAGCAGGCCGGGGGTGTTCTCGATCATCCGGATCAGCTCCAGCGCGGCCGTCACCGAGCACGGCCCGGCGTCGGGCCCGTCCGGCCGGTCGGTGGCCCGCTGGCGCCAGGCGCCGGAGATCGCGGCGCGCAGCGCCTGCAGCGGGTTCTCCTCGGCGGGGCGGTCGCGCAGCAGCTCGATGAAGTGGTCCTCGGCCTCGGCCAGGACGGCGAGGGCGACCTCGTCCTTGTTGGCGAAGTAGCGGAAGAAGGTGCGCTGGGAGACGTCGACGGCGCCGGCGATCTCGTCGACGGTGGTGTGGGCGAAGCCCTGGCCGAGGAAGAGCCGGTGGGCCGCCTCGATGAGGGCGTCCCGGGTGCGCTGCTTCTTCCGCGCGCGCAGTCCGGGCTCCGGGGCGGGGGCGGGGGAAGCGGGCTGAGCGGCCATGGCGGGGGCCTTCCGGAGGGGGGTCGGGCTGGTGACTCCGGAGGCTACTGTAGCCCTCTGACAAATGGCAGTTAGGTGCACAAGGCAGCGTTTGCCGAATGTCAGTGGCTGACATAATCTGCCGGAGTGGCGTCCGTCGGGCCGGGCACTCGTGGGGACGGGTGGGCCGGGGCGCCACCTCCACGTCCGCTCGCAGTCAGCCCCCCGGAGGGCCCAGATGAGCCAGTCCCTCACCAAGAGCGCCACGGCGGACACCCCGCCGCCCGGCACCTCACCGGCCGGGAGGGGCCTCCAGGGACACCCCTGGCTGACCCTGCTCACCGTCGCCGTCGGCGTGATGATGGTCGCCCTGGACGGCACCATCGTCGCGATCGCCAACCCGGTCATCCAGGCCGACCTCGACGCCGCGCCCTCCGAGATCCAGTGGGTGACCAGCGGCTACCTGCTCGCCCTCGCGGTCTTCCTGATCACGGCCGGCAAGATCGGCGACCGGTTCGGTCACAAGAACACCTTCCTGGTCGGCGCGGCGGGCTTCGCCGTGACCTCGGCGGCGATCGGTTTCGCCGGGAACATCCAGACGGTGATCGCCTTCCGCGTCCTCCAGGGCCTGTTCGGTGCGCTGCTCCAGCCGGCCGCGCTCGGTCTGCTGCGCGGCGCCTTCCCGGCCGAGCGGCTCAACATGGCGATCGGCATCTGGGGCGGCGTCATCGGCGCCTCCACCGCGGCCGGCCCGATCGTCGGCGGCCTGCTGGTCGAGCACGTCAACTGGGAGTCGGTCTTCTTCATCAACATCCCGGTCGGTCTGGTCGCGCTGGCCCTGGGCCTGTGGATCCTCAGGGACGTGCGGGCCGGGAACGTCGCCAGGTCCTTCGACGTCCCGGGCATCGCGCTGCTCTCGGCGGCGATGTTCGCGCTGGTCTTCGGCATCATCAAGGCCCCCGAGTGGGGCTGGGGCGACGCCGCCACGCTGCTCTTCCTGGGCGGCGCGGCCGTGCTGATGACCGCCTTCGCGCTCTGGCAGCGGGTGGCCCGGGAACCGCTGGTCCCGCTCGGCCTCTTCCGCTCGGTGCCGCTGTCGGCCGGCACCCTGCTGATGGCGCTGATGGCCTTCTCGTTCTTCGGCGCGATCTTCTTCGTCACCTTCTACCTGCAGAACGTGCACGGGATGTCGCCGGTGCAGGCGGGCGTCCACCTGCTGCCGATGACCGGCATGATGATCATCGGGTCGCCGGTGGCCGGCATCGCGATCGGCAAGCTGGGCCCGCGGATCCCGATCGTGGCCGGCATGCTGATCACCACCGTCGCGATGTTCGGCATGTCCACCCTGGACGCCGGGTCCGGCAACGGCGTGATGGCGCTCTGGTTCGTCCTGATGGGCCTGGGCATCAGCCCGGTCATGGTCGGCGCCACCGAGGTCATCGTCGGCAACGCCCCGATGGAGCTCTCCGGCGTCGCCGGCGGCCTCCAGCAGTCCGCGATGCAGGTCGGCGGCAGCCTCGGCACCGCCGTGCTGGGCGCGCTGATGGCCGCCAGGGTCACCGACGTGCTGCCCGGCAACTGGGACAGGGCCGGGCTGCCGCCGGTCGACCCGGCCGCGAGCGAGGGCCTCAACCTGGCCGCCCAGCTGGGAATCGCCCCGCCCGCCCCGGCCGGCACCCCGCAGCAGGCGGTCGACGCGATGGCCGGGGCCGTCCACGACTCCTTCGTCAGCGGCATGTCGCTGGCCTTCGCGGTCGCCGCGGTGGTCGCCTTCGCCGCCGCCCTGCTCGGGCTGCTGACCCGCCGCGGCACCACCGACGCCGGGCCGGCCGTCCACATCTGACGCCCCGCCCGCCCCGCCCGCACCGCCCGACGGCCCCGGACTCGCCCGAGTCCGGGGCCGCCGGCGCTCCGGACCGGCCCCGGGCACCGCGGACCGGCCCCGGGCGGTCAGGAGGTCGGGCAGTCGAGGGTCGGGTCGGTCTCGGCCGCCGCCCAGCAGGCCTCGGCCCGCCGCCAGTACTCCTCCTCGGAGAGCGTCGCCGACGGGCTCGGGGAGGGGCGCACCTGCGCGGGGCCGAAGGAACTGCCGCCGGCCGGGGGCGCGGTGGACGCCGCGGCCTGCGGCGTCCGGGTGGGACCGGGGGCCGGGACGGCCGGTGCCTGGGCGCCCGCGGACCCGGCACCGGCCGTCCCCGCGCCGGTGGACCCGGAGCCCGCCGTTCCCGTGCCCGCCGCCCCCGCGGAGCCGCCCGCCGGGGGCGGTCCGGCCGGCGGCGCGGTGGCGGTGCTCTTCGCCGTGCCCGGCTGCACCTCGGCGGAGACCAGCCCGAGGGACGGTCCCCGGCCAGGCGCGGTCCCGGGCCGGGGAGTGGTGGGCGCGGTCGGCGGCCGGCCGGACGGCGTCGGCGCGGCCGGGGGCGCGGACGGGCCCGTCTCCGGCCCGCCGGGCTCCGCCGGAGCGGAGGCGTCCGGCCCGGCGGGAACGGCGGGTTCGGCGGGGCCGGGCGGTTCGGCGGGAGTGCCTCCGCCGCCGGGCGCCTCCGGCGCGGGCACGGGCGGTCCCGGGAGTGCCGGCAGGTCCGCCACGGCCCGGTCCGGCGCGGCCGGCAGGGACACCGAGCGCCCGCCGATCTCCTCCGGAGCGGGTAACAGCTGGGACAGCAGCGCGCCGGTCGTCACCCCGACCAGCAACGCCAGGGGGAAGGCCCCCGACCTCGGTGTGCGCACGATACCCGCCCCCTCCCCTTGCCTCCCTCGGGGACACCTTAAGGGCGACTCTCGGGAAGGTTAAGGGGTAGCCGGAACCGGACCTCCCGGCTCGGGCCGCGGCGGGGCCGCGATCAGGCCGCCGGACGCAGCTCCACCAGCGGGACGACCCGGCCGGACCGGGCGCGCCAGTCGCCGAACAACGGCTCGATCGCGATCTGCCGGGTCCAGACCGCCTCGTGCTCGTCCGCGTCGAGCGGGACCGCCCGCGCCGCGAAGGTGTCCGGGCCGAGCTCGACGGTGACCTCGGGGGCGTCGGAGAGGTTGCGGTACCAGGCCGGGTCGGCCGGAGCGCCGCCGTTCAGGGCGAAGACGATCACCCGGCCGCCGTCCTCCAGGTAGACCAGGGGGGTCGTGCGGGACTCACCGCTGCGCCGGCCGCGGGTGGTGAGCAGCAGCAGGGACTTGCCGGCGAAGTCGCCGCCGACCAGGCCCTCCGCGGTCCGGAACTCGGTGATCACCCGGCGGTTGTAGTCGTTCCCGCCGTCGGCGGGCTGGGGGTGGCCGGCGTTCATGGGTGCTCTCCTCGGCTGGTCCGGTGCGTCGGGACGAGCGTAGGAGCTGACACCGGTGTGAGGTTCAAGCCGATGTGACCGGAGTCACGGCGGAGAAGCCGAGGGGCCGGCCCTCCCGCACGCGGCGGGAGGGC
>NZ_JBHJRC010000144.1:0-20098 GCF_042261735.1 Kitasatospora sp. NPDC056327
CCACCCGGGGGAGCGGGGGCGGGGCGGGGCCGTGAGCGGCGTCAGGTGGTTCCCGGCGTCAGGCCTTGGTGACGTCCTCGATCTCGTCCTCGTCCTCGCGACCGGGGGTCTTGAGGTTGAACTTGACGATCGCGAAGCGGAAGAGGAAGTAGTACAGCGCGGCGAACACCAGGCCGAGCGGGATGATCATCCACGGGTCGGTCGCCTTGTTCCAGGCGAGCAGGTAGTCGATCAGACCGCCGGAGAAGGTGAAGCCGTCGTGCACGCCCAGCCCCCAGGTCACGGCCATCGAGACGGCGGTGAGGACGGCGTGGATGACGTACAGGGCCGGGGCGATGAAGACGAAGGAGAACTCGATCGGCTCGGTGACACCGGTCACGAAGGAGGTCAGCGCCAGCGACAGCATCATGCCGGTGACGGCCTTGCGGCGGTGCGGCTTGGCGGTGTGGGCGATGGCGAAGGCAGCGGCCGGCAGGGCGAACATCATGATCGGGTAGAAGCCCGACATGAACTGTCCGGCGGTGGGGTCACCGGCGAAGAAGCGGGTCAGGTCGCCGTGCACGACGGTGCCGTCGGCCTTGGTGAAGTCACCGGTCTGGAACCAGGCGAAGGAGTTCACGAACTGGTGCATGCCGACCGGCAGCAGACCGCGGTTGACCAGACCGAAGGCGCCCGCGCCGAACGCGCCGGCCCCGATCAGGGAGTCGTTCAGGCTCTTGATGGCGTCGCCGATCGGGCCCCAGGCCAGACCGAAGAACACACCGACGGCGGTGCCGACGAAGGCCATGATGATCGGCACCAGGCGGCGGCCGTTGAAGAAGCCGAGCCAGTCGACCAGCTTGGTGCGGTGGTACTTCTGCCACAGCACGGCGGAGAGCAGACCGATCACGATGCCGCCGAGCACGCCCGGGTTCTGGTACGTGGCGGCCGCGTCCTTGCCGGGGAGGATCTGGGCCTCGGTGATCGGGAAGGCGGTCAGCACCTGCTTGTAGACCAGGAAGCCGACCAGCGAGGCGAGGGCGGTCGAGCCGTCGGCCTTCTTGGCGAAGCCGATGGCGATGCCGACCGCGAAGAGCAGCGGCAGGTTGTCGAAGACGCCGTTGCCGGCGGCGGCGAAGATCGAGGCGACCTTGTTCCAGCCGAGGCCGTCCTTGCCGAACACGTCGTCCTGGCCCAGGCGCACCAGCAGGCCGGCGGCGGGGAGAACGGCGATGGGCAGCTGGAGGCTGCGGCCGATCTTCTGCAGACCCTGCAGCAGGTTCTGGCCGAACTTCTTGCTGGGACTGGGCGTGGCCGGAGCCGTGGCGGGCGCCGGTGCCTGCGCAGACTGACTCATGGGGGTGGGTTCCTAACGGCAAGGGCGGATCGGTCGGGGGGTAGGAGCACAGGGGGCCGAACCGCGAACTGGTCTACACCACACGTGGTGTAGACCAGTTTTGTAGCACGCGCGGAGGGGCCGGGGAACCCTTGAAAGCGCTGCTGATGGGAAGCGCTATGAAATCGAAACCTACTTGCGGATCAGTGATCTTGATTACCCGCAGTGATTGGGATTTTGGCTATTTGCGCAACAAAAACACGGACCCGCCGGGAGCTCCCCGGCAGGTCACGACGGCTCGCCGGACGGGCGGCTCCGGCGCTCCGCACCGGGACCAACGGCCCGGCCCGGATATGCCGAAGGCCCCCGGACGGCGGTCCGGGGGCCTTTTCGGATTCTGCGCGGTGACGCTCGGTTTATGCCTTGGTCACGTCCTCGACCTCGCTCTCGTCCTCGCGCCCCGGGGTTTTCAGGTCGAATTTCACGATGATGAAGCGGAAGAGCGCGTAGTAGACGGCGGCGAAGCCCAGGCCGATCGGGATGATCAGCCACGGCTTGGTGGCCAGGCTCCAGTTGATCACGTAGTCGATCAGGCCGGCCGAGAAGCTGAAGCCGTCGTGCACCCCGAAGCCCCAGGTGAGTCCCATCGACAGGCCCGTCAGCACGGCGTGCACCGCGTACAGCGCGGGTGCGATGTAGGCGAAGGAGTACTCGATGGGCTCGGTGACGCCGGTCACGAAGGAGGTCAGGCCGACCGAGAGCATCAGCCCGTAGATCTCCTTGCGGCGGTGCGGCTTCGCCGAGTGCGCGATGGCCAGCGCGGCGGCCGGCAGCGCGAACATCATGATCGGGAAGAAGCCGGACTGGAACTGCCCGGCGGTCGGGTCGCCGGCCAGGAAGCGCGGGATGTCGCCGTGCACGATCGTGCCGTCCGGCTTGGTGAACTCGCCGAACTGGAACCAGACGAAGGTGTTGAGCAGCTGGTGCATGCCGATCAGCAGCAGTGCCCGGTTGAACAGGCCGAACAGGCCCGCGCCGCCCGCGCCCATGTCGGCGAGGGTCTGGCTGAAGTCGTTCAGGCCGCGGCCGATCGGCGGCCAGACCCAGAGCGCGACGCAGGCGGTGAGCATGCCGACCAGGGCGGTGATCATCGGCACCAGGCGGCGGCCGTTGAAGAAGCCCAGCCAGTCGACCAGCTTGGTCCGGTGGAACCGCACCCAGAGCCAGGCCGACATCAGGCCGATCAGGATGCCGCCGAGCACGCCCGGGTTCTGGTAGGTCGCGGCCGCCGCCTTCGCCGAGGTGTAGTCCACGCACTGGTCGCTGACCAGCACCGTCGGCGGCTTGCAGTTCTCCGGGAAGGCGTGCAGCACCTTGTAGTAGACGAGGAAGCCGACCACCGCGGCCAGCGCCGTCGAGCCGTCGGCCTTCTTCGCCATGCCGATCGCGACGCCGATGCAGAACAGCATCGGTAGGCCGAGCGAGGAGTCCAGCAGCGCGCCGCCGGCCGCCGCGAAGACCTTGGCGACGTTGTCCCAGCCGAGGCCGTCCTTGCCGAAGACGTCGTCCTGCCCGAGCCGGTTGAGGATGCCGGCGGCCGGGAGCACGGCCACCGGCAGCTGGAGCGAGCGGCCCATCTTCTGGAGGCCGCCGTAGAAGGTGTGCCACCAGGTCGTCTGCGATGCTGTGGCGCCTGCCGAACTCATCCTTCGCCCTCCGAGTGCAGTGGCCGGCCGGTGGCCCCCGGGAGGGGCCCTCGGGCGGGGACCGGGAACACCCGGGGCTCTTCCTGCGTTCATCGGAGTACACATATATTGGTGTAGACCACTTTGGGACGCAGGCCGCGCGCCGGGAGACGGCCCCACTGTTCGTCATCCTCCGGCGTCGATCCGGGGCATGCGCGTCGGAATGGGCCAAAAGTGGACTAACGTGGCATATCGGTCCGGCTCGGGTCATGCTGGTCGCGCTGCCCCGGCAGCGCGCGCCACGGCACGACCGACCACTGACCGCACGTCACCGCGACCGAGGTCACAGCGCAGAACGGCACCCGGCAGAGCAGCCGACGGGCCGAGACAGAGGGAGAAAGCAATGGCCAGCAAGGCTGAGAAGATCGTCGCCGGTCTCGGCGGCATCGAGAACATCGAAGAGGTCGAGGGCTGCATCACCCGCCTTCGCACCGAGGTCAAGGACGCCTCCCTGGTCAACGAGGCCGCGCTGAAGGCCGCCGGCGCCCACGGCGTCGTCAAGATGGGCACCGCGATCCAGGTCGTCATCGGCACCGACGCCGACCCGATCGCCGCCGACATCGAGGACATGATGTGAGCTGAGCCCACCAGGCCCACCTCCGCCCGGCCCGCCGCTCCTCCAGGACCGGCGGGCCGCGGCACGTCCGGACACCCCGGCGGCCTCCCCGGACACCACCCCGCTGCCCCCGGGGCACCCCCGGCCGCCTCCGCGGGCAGAACCCGGACGCCTCGGGGCGTACCCGGACCAGCCACCGAAACCGACTACGCTCGGTGCCTATGTCACGCATCGACGGCCGCACCCCCGACCAGCTCCGCCCCGTCACCATCGAACGGGGCTGGAGCAAGCACGCCGAAGGCTCCGTCCTCATCTCCTACGGCGACACCAAGGTGCTGTGCACCGCCAGCGTCACCGAGGGCGTCCCGCGCTGGCGCAAGGGCAGCGGCGAGGGCTGGGTCACCGCCGAGTACTCCATGCTCCCGCGCGCCACCAACACCCGCGGCGACCGCGAGTCCGTCAAGGGCCGCCTCGGCGGACGCACCCACGAGATCAGCCGGCTCATCGGCCGCTCGCTGCGCGCCGTCGTCGACCACCGCGCCCTCGCCGAGAACACCATCGTCCTCGACTGCGACGTCCTCCAGGCCGACGGCGGCACCCGCACCGCCGCCATCACCGGCGCCTACGTCGCCCTCGTCGACGCCGTCTCCTGGGCCCGCGAGCGCAAGCTGCTCCGCGCCAAGGGCAAGCCGATCACCGGCGGGGTCAGCGCCGTCAGCGTCGGCATCATCGACGGCGTCCCGATGCTCGACCTCCCGTACGAGGAGGACGTCCGCGCCGAGACCGACATGAACATCGTCTGCACCTCCGACGGCCGCTTCGTCGAGGTCCAGGGCACCGCCGAGGGCGCCCCCTTCGACCGCGGCCTGCTCGACCGGCTGCTCGACCTCGGCACCCTCGGCTGCGCCGAGCTCGACGGGATCCAGCGCAAGGTCCTCGGCGACCTGGAGGGCTGAGCGGCCCCGGCGGTGCTCCGGAGGTTCCCGGAAGCTGCTCCGGGAGGCGCCTTCCGCGTCCCCATTACCCCATGATGTACCGGTTCCGTTTCGGTTTCCGGAAATCCCCGGGCACGCGTCCTTCCCCACCGGATACCCGCGCACCCAGGAGGACCGGATGCCCCAGAGCATCGCCCGCCCCACCTTGCTCGCCGTGGCCGGCCTGATCGCCATCCTCCCGCTGAGCGCGGTCAGTTGCTCCGCCGCCCAGAAGGCGCTCGACTGCGGCAACACCGCCGTCAAGATCACCGGGGACATCAACGAGGTCAGCAACGCCTACAGCAACGCGAGCAACGACGCGGCCGCCGCCGGGCAGGCGCTGCAGAACCTCAAGAACGACCTCGACCAGCTGGGCAAGAACTCCAAGGACACCGACGTCGCCCAGGCCATCACCGACCTCAGCACCCAGGTCGACAAGGTCCAGCAGGCCGTCAACAACAAGCAGGTCCCGGACTTCAAGCCGCTGGGCGACGCCGCGTCGAACCTCACCAAGGTCTGCACCGGCTGACGCGGGGTCACGGGGTCACGGGGGTTCGCCCGGTTTAGGGTGGCTTCATGACCACTCGACTCATCCTCGCCACCCGCAACCAGCACAAGGTCGCCGAACTCCGCGACATCCTCGGCGACGCCGGCCTGGACGTCGAACTGGTCGGCGCCGACGCGTACCCGGAGATCCCCGACGTCCCCGAGACCGGCGTCACCTTCGCCGAGAACGCGCTGATCAAGGCGCACGCCCTGGCCCGCGCCACCGGCCTGCCCGCCGTCGCCGACGACTCCGGCCTGTGCGTGGACGTCATGAACGGCTCCCCGGGCATCTTCTCCGCCCGCTGGGCCGGCCGGCACGGCGACGACCGCGCCAACCTCGACCTGCTGCTCGCCCAGCTCTCCGACATCGCCCCCGAACACCGCGGCGCCCACTTCTTCTGCGCCGCCGCCCTCGCCCTGCCCGACGGCACCGAGCACGTCGTCGAGGGCCGCCTCCTCGGCACCCTGCGAACCGCCCCCTCCGGCGACGGCGGCTTCGGCTACGACCCGATCCTGCAGCCCCTCGGCGAGACCCGCACCTGCGCCGAACTCACCCCCGCAGAGAAGAACGCCATCAGCCACCGCGGCCAGGCCTTCCGCGCCCTCGCCCCGCTCGTGAAGGCCCTGACCGGCTGAGGCCCGCCTCTGCGAACGTCGAAGGCCCGCCCGGAGGTCACTCCGGGCGGGCCTTCGATTCTTAGGCTAGTGCGGCCTGAGGGATTCGAACCCTCACGGGATTTCTCCCACGGGCACCTAAAACCCGCGCGGCTGCCATTTCGCCAAGGCCGCAAGGCCTTCAGTCTAGGGGCTCGGGGGGTGCGGGAACACCGCCATTACCAGTGCTTGAGCCGCCCCGGTGGAGGTGTCCGGCGGACCCCGCCGGACGGGTTCCCTTCCGTCGGCAGTAGGTGTCCGTGACGGCGTGGCAGTTCGGGCAGAGCAGCCTGAGGTTCTCCGGCCGGTTGTCGGACCAGTCCCCGCTGATGTGGTCGACCTCCAGGGTCAGCGGGCGGCCCCGCCACCGCGGTCCGGTGCCGCAGCCCTCGCAGTGCTCCGGCCGGCCGAGCTCGGACAGGGCCGCGCGGATCCGGGCGCCGGGCAGCCGTTTCGCCTCCGGCGGGCGCCGGACCAGCACCTGCGCCGGGGGCAGTCGCCGGGTGGAGGCCCGGCCGCGCTGGTGGGCCTGGCCGGTGAAGTGCGAGGTGTCGATGCCGAGCGCCTTGATCCGTCGCCCGATGTGGGCCTGGGTGCCGCCCGCCTGCCGCAGCCGGAGGTGGCGCACCACTCCGGCGACGCTGGACGAGGCGTCGACGGCCTCCTGGAGGAGTTCGCGCGTGTAGACGCTTCCCCCGGGGCGGAAGTGCGAGGTGTCGACGCCGTACTCCGTCAGCTTCCGGCGCAGGTACTTGCGGCGGTCCCTGTTCGGTTCCCTGTCGAGTGCGACGAGCATCTCGTCGAGCGACGCGGCGCCGGCGGCGGTCTCCGCGAGCAGTTCGCGGGTGTATCCGGTGGTCATGTCTCCCCCTTCGGGCCCGTGTGCGCCCGTCCCCCGTACGTGTGAACGAACGGTGGGGCGGGAGGTCACGGGCTCACCACCAGTAGGTGGGGTAGGGGCGGTTGCGGAGGCGGGCGGCGGTGAGGCCGGTGAGGGTGAGGAGGGTGGCGGCGAGGGCGAGGAGGGGGAGGAAGGGGAACGCGGCGGGGGCGGTGAGGGCGACGATGACGGCGGTCGCGGCGGCGGGGGAGTGCGGGGTGCGGGCGAGGGCCATCACGCCGAGGGCGAGGCCGCCGGCCACGGCGGCGGACCAGTAGCCGGGGTCGGCGACGACGAGGACGGCGTATCCCGTGAGGGCGGAGAGGAGTTGGCCGCCGATGACGCTGCGGGGCTGGGCGAGCGGGAGGTCGGGGGCGCCGGCGATGAGGGCCATCGAGGCGGCGAGCGGCGGGATGAGCAGGGGGTGGCCGGTGAGGGTGCCGAGGGCGGCGAGGAGGAGCAGTGCGGTGACGGCGGTGGCGGTCGAGGCGAGGACGGCGGTGGGGGCGGGGCGCGCGGGTGCGCGGCTGGGCAGGGGCATGGCGGCTCGGCGCTCCTAACGGGTTCGGATGGTCTGTGACGTTAGTCTGCGTGGCTTCGCTAGCGGATGGCAAGCCGCGTTACCGTTAGGTGTGGATATGGGTGGAGAAATGAGCGCGGGCACGGTCGACGAGATGCCGGTCGACGGTGAGCACCTGGCGCTGGACCTGGTGAACACCACGTTCGTGCGGGGCGGGCTCCGTGGTCACCTGGTGGACGTGCTGACCAGGCCTGCGGACCTCGCGGTGTGGGTGGAGCGGCACGCGGGTGCGCTGGATCCGGCGAGTGCGCCGGCGGGGGCGCCGGGGGCGGCCGAGCTGGCGGCGTTCCGGGAGCTGCGTCTGGCCCTGCGCGGGGTGCTGACGGCGGTGGTGGCGGGGGAGCCGGCGGCGGAGGCGGACGTCGCGGTGGTGAACGCGGCGGTGCGGGCGGCGCCGGGGTGGCTGGAGCTGCCGCCGGGGGCGGTGGGTGCGGCGGTGCCGGGGAGTTCGGCGGGGGAGTGGGGGCGGGTGCTGCTGGGGCGGGTGGCCGGGGCGGCGGTGGAGTTGTTGACGGGGGATCGGCGGGGGTCCGTCAAGGCGTGCCCGGCGCCGGGCTGCATCCTCTTCTTCCTGCAGCAGCACGCGCGGCGTGCGTGGTGCTCGGCGTCGTGCGGGACGCGGGTGCGGGTGGCGCGGCACAGCCGTCGGCATGCGGAGGAGCGAACGGAGGGCTGAGGCGCGGGCGGTGGGGTGGCCGGGGGGTGCGGGGCGCGGGATGACCGTCGACAATCGGCCGTTCGACCGGCGATGTTGGGGAATTGATTACCAATTGGTACAGACCTATTGACCTATGTGGTTCAGACCACATAGCTTCGGCGCCAATCTGCTTTCCCCCACGTGCGTGCTCCCCCACAGGTACGCGCCGACACTCTGCCCGGAGGACCGAGTGTTGATCCGATCCACGGCGGAGCGGCGTCCCACCGCTGCCCGTCGTTCCAAGAGCCCGGTGGCCCGCGCCGGCCTGGCCTCGCTGGCTGCCGCCGGCCTCGCCGGCCTGCTGGTGGCCACGCTGGGCGCGGCGCCGTCCCAGGCGTCCGCCACCGTCGACAACGCCGCCTGTCGCCCGGACGGCCTCTACGCCACGCCCGGCGTCGACGTCCCGTACTGCAGCGTCTACGACACCGAAGGCCGCGAGAAGATGGGCGCCGATCACCAGCGCCGCATCATCGGCTACTTCACGGGCTGGCGCACCGGCAAGGACGGCACCCCGCCGTACCTGGTCAGCGACATCCCGTGGGACAAGGTCACCCACCTCAACTACGCGTTCGGCCACGTCGGCCCGGACAACAAGCTGTCGGTCGGCACCGACAACGACAAGAACGAGGCCACCGGGATCTCCTTCCCCGGCGTGCCCGGTGCCGAGCTCGACCCGTCGCTGCCCTACAAGGGCCACTTCAACCTGCTGACGAAGTACAAGAAGCAGTACCCGAACGTCAAGACCATGATCTCGGTGGGCGGTTGGACCGAGACCGGCGGGTACTTCGGCGACGACGGCAAGCGCGTCAACTCCGGCGGCTTCTACTCGATGACCGTCAACCCGGACGGCAGCGTCAACCAGGCGGGCATCGACGCCTTCGCCAACTCGTCCGTGGACTTCATCAAGAAGTACGGCTTCAACGGCGTCGACGTCGACTACGAGTACCCGACCTCGATGAAGGACGCGGGCAACCCGCTGGACTGGCAGCTCGCCAACAGCAAGCGCGGCTCGCTGGCCAAGGGCTACGCCGCCCTGATGAAGACGCTGCGCGAGAAGCTGGACCGGGCCGGCGCCGCCGACGGCAAGCACTACCTGCTGTCGGTCGCGGCCCCGTCGTCCGGCTACCTGCTGCGCGGCATGGAGACGTTCCAGATCGCGCAGTACCTGGACTACGTCAACATCATGTCGTACGACCTGCACGGCGCCTGGAACAAGTACGTCGGCCCGAACGCCTCGCTGTTCGACGACGGCAAGGACGGCGAGCTGGCGGCGGCCAACGTCTACGGCACCGGTCAGTACGGCGGCATCGGCTACCTGAACGCCGACTGGTCGTACCACTACTTCCGCGGCTCGATGCCCGGCGGCCGGATCAACGTCGGTCTGCCGTACTACACCCGCGGCTTCAAGAACGTCCAGGGCGGCACCAACGGTCTCTGGGGCACCGCCTCCGCGACCACCTGCCCGGTCGGTTCGGGCCTGACCGCGTGCGGTGACGGCGCGGTGGGCATCGACAACATCTGGAACGACAAGGACGACGCGGGCAAGGAGTCCCCGGCCGGGTCGAACCCGATGTGGCACGCCAAGAACCTGGAGAAGGGCGTCGTGCCCGACTACCTCTCCAAGTACGGCGTGAAGGACACCGCGCTGCAGGGCAGCTACGTCCGCAACTACAGCTCCACCCTGGCGGCGCCGTGGCTGTGGAACGACACCAAGAAGGTGTTCCTGTCCACCGAGGACGAGCAGTCGGTCGGCGCCAAGGCCGACTACATCGTCAACCAGGGCGCCGGCGGCGCGATGATCTGGGAGCTCGCGGGCGACTACAAGTGGGACGCCACCGCCAACGGCGGCAAGGGCCAGTACGTGCCCGGCACCACGCTGACCTCGCTGATGTACGACAAGTTCAAGGCCGCCTCGCCGTACGGCGCGGTCCGGGCGACGACGGCGCTGCCGAAGCAGACCCTGCCGATCGACGTGTCGTTCACCAACTTCGCGCTGGGTGACTCGAACTACCCGATCAACCCGAAGATCCACATCGTGAACAACTCGACGCTGACCCTGCCGGGCGGCACCGAGTTCCAGTTCGACTACAGCAACTCGGCTCCCGGCAACGCCAAGGACCAGTCCGGCTTCGGTCTGACCGTCATCAAGCAGGACCACACCGGCACCGGCAACGTGGGCGGCCTCAAGGGCACCTACAACCGCGTCTCGGTGAAGCTGCCGGGCTGGCAGTCGCTCGCGCCGGGCGCGTCGATCGACATGGACTTCGTCTACTACCTGCCGGTGTCCACCCCGTCCAACTGGACGGTCAACGTGGCCGGCACGCTGTACGGCCTCAAGGGCGACCTGACCCGCGGTGGCACGACCACCCCGACGACGCCTCCCACGACGCCGCCGACCACCCCGCCCACCACTCCGCCGACGACGCCTCCCACGACGCCGCCGACCACCCCGCCCACGACCCCGCCGACCACGCCTCCCACGACGCCGCCGACCACGCCGGCGACCTGTGCGGGCGCCCCGGTCTGGGACGCGGGCACCACCTACGCCACCCCGACCAAGGTCTCCTGGAAGGGCCACTACTACCAGAACAAGTGGTGGACCAAGGGCGACGACCCGAGCGCCAGCGGCGCCTGGGGTGTCTGGAGCGACCTCGGCGCCTGCTGATGACAGCGGTCGCCTGAGGTGAGAGACGGCGGTGGCGGTGCACCCGGTCGGGGGGTGCGCCGCCACCGCTGCTTCGTGCGCCGCTCCGGGCGGGGCTACTTCTCGATGTCGCCGCGCATCGCGACGAACTGGGCGGCGGCCTCCGCCGGGGTGCTCTTCGGGAACAGCGCGACACCGGCCGTGGAGGCGTCGGACCAGCCGCAGATCACGTCGGTGGTGGGGGCCTCGGGCAGCCGCAGGCACTCCACCGAGCCGCCGAGCGGGCCGGCCGGGGACGGCACGGCGGTGGTCGGGTCGCCGGTGGAGCCGTTCTGCAGCGCGTAGTCGATCATGCCGCGCCAGAGGTGCTCGCGGCGCTTGGCCGGGTCCTCGGGGACGTTGTCGACGGCGACCAGCAGGATCCGGCGGCCGGAGGTCTGGCCGGGCCGGTCGTAGTTCGAGACCACCAGGTGCATGTTCTCGCGCATCTCGCCCGGGTCGACGGCGACGTCGGAGACCGCGTCCTTGCCGGTGGTCCTCGTCAGCCCGCCGGCCGTCCTCGCCTCGACGACCCGGCGCTTGCCGGCCGGGCCGGAGGGCTGCGCGGAGGAACCGGCCGGGGCGGACGCGGGTGCCGTCGGGGTCGCCGCCGGTGCGGACGGCGCGCCGGTGACGGGCGCGGTCGAGGCGGGCGGGGCCGTGACGGGCGGGGGAGCCGGGGTGTCCTCGTTCTCCGGCCCGCAGGCCGTCAGCGCGAGCGCGGCGACGATCGCGCCGGCGACGGCGGCACGGGCGGTGGACACGGATCTGGCACTCTGCACGGCTCTACTCCTGTGGCAAGGGCGGAACCCGGGCGCCCGGCGCCCGGTGGGCAGAACGCTAGGGGGTTCCGGCCGTCCGGCGACAGGCCCGGGGCGGAGCGCGGACAGCACCGGGACGCGGCGGTGACGAAGCGTCACCCGTCGCCGCCGCGTCCGGACGGTGCGTCAGGCGTCCCCGACCTTGAGGTCGCGCAGGAGCTTGGCCACGTGGCCGGTCGCCTTGACGTTGTACAGCGCGTGCTCGACCCTGCCCTGCTCGTCCACGATCACGGTGGAGCGGATCACGCCGGTCACGGTCTTGCCGTACAGCTTCTTCTCGCCGAACGCGCCGTAGGCCTCCAGCACCTTCTTCTCCGGGTCGGAGAGCAGGGTGACCTTGAGGTCCTCGGCCTCGCGGAACCGGCCGAGCTTCTCCGGCTTGTCCGGCGAGATGCCGATGACGTCGTACCCGGCGCCGGCGAACACCTCCAGGTTGTCGGTGAAGTCGCAGGCCTGCTTGGTGCAGCCGGGGGTGAGCGCGGCCGGGTAGAAGTAGACGATCACCTTGCGGCCGAGGTGGCCGGCGAGGGACACCTCGTTGCCGTCGGCGTCGGGCAGGGTGAAGGCGGGCGCGGTGTCACCGGGCCGGAGACGCTCACTCACGGGATTTCTCCTGGTGCTGGACGGGCGGTCGTACCACGGCAAACTTACCTCCGATGGTGGGTGGGGCCGCGCGGGCCCGCGTGCCAACTGACACACTGGGTCAGTCGCACAGGACAAACATCAGTGAATGGGGTGGCCCGAGTGGGCGAGGCGAGCACTACGGACAAGTCGGCGCGGACGGCCGCCCAGATCGAGGCGGACATCACCCGCACCCGCACCCAGCTGGCGGAGACCCTGGACGAGCTCGCCATGCGGGTCCACCCGACCACCATCTCCGCCCAGGTCAGGGCGAAGGCCGTGGCCACCGTCGAGGAGCGGGCCGGCAAGGCGTACGTGGCCGCCAGCGGGCTGGTCGAGCGGGCCCGGGCCCAGTTCGTGGACGAGAAGGGGCAGCCGCGCAAGGAGCGCGTCGTCCCCGCCGCGCTGGTCGGCGCCGGTGTGGTCCTGCTGGTCGCCGCGGCGCGCAGGCGCCGCAAGCGCTGAGCGGCGGGCGCACCTTCGGGGCCGGGCACCGGGTGCCCGGCCCGGTGCGTTCCCGCCCGGTTCCGGACCGGCGTCACACGCCGCGCCCGGGAACGGTACCTTCGGGGTCGTGAGTACGAACGACGAACCGACCCAGCAGTCCTTCCCCGCCGAGGCCGACTCGCCGCGTCACGACCGGCTGGGCGAGAAGCTGCCGATCAAGATGCTGCACGACCGGGTGCTGGTGAAGACCGAGGCCGGTGAGGGCGAGCGCCGCTCCACCGGCGGCATCCTCATCCCCGCGACCGCGGAGATCTCCAAGCGCTGCGCCTGGGCCGAGGCGGTCGCCGTCGGCCAGAGCGTGCGCTCCGTGGAGCCGGGCGACCGGGTGCTCTACGACCCCGAGGACAAGCTGGAGGTCGAGGTCCGCGGCGCCACCTACGTGCTGCTGCGCGAGCGCGACCTGCACGCCGTGGCCGCGATGCGCTTCGGTGACACCGAGGGCTCGACGGGCCTCTACCTGTAGCCGTCCGGGGGATCCCGCAGTGGGCCGCCGTGCCGTGGGCGCGGCGGCCCACTGGTGCGTCCGGGGGCGGGCGGTGCGCCGGCCCGGGCGGACCGGGCCGCCGTCCGGGCGCCGGTGGTCCGGGGTCGCGGCCGGTGTCCCCGGCGGCCCGTAGGATCCGCCCATGGTGATCGGTGGGGCGGGGCGGATCGACGACGGGCAGCGGCGCGCACGGCTGGGGCGGCGGCTGCTGCTGGCGCCGGACGGGTGGGCGCCGGGGGTGGAGGAGGTCGCCGACGCGGTGGTCGGGCTGCACGCCACCGACGCCGCGACGGTGTACCTGTCGGCGTGCGCGCGGCTGCGCGAGCCGTCGGCGGCGGAGGTGGAGCGGGCGCTGTACGAGGACGTCTCGCTGGTGAAGCTGCTGTCGATGCGGCGGACGATCTTCGCGGTGACCGAGGGGTTCGCGCCGTACGTGAGCGCGGCGGCGGCGCGGCAGATCGCGGTCAAGGAGCGGGCGACGCTCCTGAAGCACCTCGCCGAGTACGCCGAGGGGTGGGACGAGGAGCGGCTGGCGGACACCGAGCGCGAGGTGCTGGCGGCCCTCGCGGTGCGCGGCGAGGCGACCACCGCGGAGCTGGGGGCGGACGTGCCGGCGCTGCGCGAGGCGATGGTGATGTCGGCGGGCAAGCCGTACGAGGCGCGGCAGAGCGTGGGGAGCCGGCTGCTGCGGCTGCTGGCCTCGGACGGGCACGTGCGGCGGTCCCGGCCGCGCGGGTCGTGGCTGAGCAGCAGTTACCCGTGGGCGCCGGTGGCGCAGTGGCCGGAGGTTCCGGTGCGGGAGGCGAAGGCGGAGGTGGTGCGGCGCTGGCTGGCGGCGTACGGGCCGGGCACCGTCGAGGACGTGAAGTGGTGGACGGGCTGGCCGCTGCGGGACGTCCGCGCGGCGCTGGCGGACCTGGGCGCGGTGGAGGTGGCGCTGGACGGCGCTGCGGCGGGCCTGGTGCTGCCGGGGGACGAGGGGCCGGTGGCGGAGCCGGAGCCCTGGGCGGCGCTGCTGCCGTCGCTGGACCCGGCGGTGATGGGGTGGCGGGGCCGGGACTGGTACCTGCGGCCGGAGGACGTGCCGGCGCTGTTCGACCGGGCGGGGAACGCCGGGCCGACGGTGTGGTGGTGCGGCCGGGTGGTCGGCGGGTGGGCGCAGCGGGCGGACGGCGAGGTGGTGTGGCGGCTGTTCCGGGACGTCGGGGCGGAGGCGGAGGCGGAGGCGGCGGTGGGGGCGCAGGCGCGGCGGCTGGCGGGGTGGCTGGGGGAGGTCCGGGTGACGCCGAGGTTCCGGACGCCGCTGGAGCGGGAGCTGGTGGCCTGAGCCGCGGGGCGCAGGGTTCCGTCCCGCCGGTCGGGTCCGGGGGCGGGCGTGTCCCGGGCCGCGGCGCGCCGGTCGCCGCGGTCCGGGGAGGGTCCTACGGCGGGGGCGGGCTGCCGGGCTGGGCGGTGGCCGGGGGTTTGAGGGTGGTGGGCGGCGGGACGGCGGTGCGGGTGGGGTCGGGGGTCCGGCCGGGGGTGGTGGTCGGCGGTGTGGAGCCGGGCCGGTCGGAGCCGGGCCGCGCGCTGGGGGTGGACTGCGGCTGCGCGGGTTCCTGCGGGGTGGGCGCCGGGGGCGTGGACGGTTCCGGGGCGGTGGTGGTGCGGCCGGGTTCGGTGGCGGCGGGGGTGACGGGGCCGGTGGTCGCGGTGGGCCGCCGGGGGGCGGTCGGGACCGGGACGGCGGGCGCCGTCGGCGCTCCGCCGGTGCCCGGGGCGGTCGCACCGCCGCCGGTGCCGGTGCCGCCGGCGGCGGGTGCGGGGGCGCCGGGCGGGGTGGTGGTGGGGGCGGCGGACGCGCCGGCCGGGGTGGTGCCGGCCGGCGTGCTCGTGGTCTCGCCGCCGCCGGGCCGCCCGTTGTCCCGGCCGGGTTCGAGGTCGAAGGAGCGGACGACGGTGCCGTCCAGGACCTCGGCGGTGTAGGCGGTCCAGATCCGGGTGGGGAAGGCACCGCCGTTGATCCGGGCGTAGCCGGCCGTGCCGGCCAGCGGCTCCTTGGCGTGGGTCTTCGGGTTCTCCCGGAACAGGCCGACCGCGGTGGCGAGTTCGGGGGTGTAGCCGGCGAACCAGGCGGAGAGGTTGGCGTCGGTGGTGCCGGTCTTGCCGGCCGCGGGCCGGCCGAGGGCCAGGGCGGCGGCGCCGGTGCCCTGCGGGCTGATGACGTCGCGCAGGACGTCGGTGACGGCGTCGGCGGTGCTCCGGTCGAGTGCGGTGACGGGGTCGTGCCCGGGCAGCCGCGGGACCTCGGCGGAGCCGGTGCCGGGGTTGACCCGGGCCAGCGCGGACACCGACCAGGGCCGGTGGGCCTCGCCGTGGTTGGCGAGCGCGGCGTAGACGCCGGCCAGGTCGAGGGCGCTGGGGGTGGCGGTGCCGAGGGTCATCGAGGGGTTGGCCGGGTCCAGGCCGGGGACGTCGGCGGGGATGCCGAGCCGGAGCGCGGTCTCGCGGACGCGGGCGAGTCCGGCGTCCACGCCGGCCTGCGCGTACACCGAGTTCACGGACCTGACCATGGCCTGGCGCAGGGTGATGGAGCCGTAGTCGGTGCCGTCCTCGTTGGGCGGGGCGTACGGGGTGGGGGCGCCGGTGACGGGCCGTTCGCTGGTGCCGTCGTAGCGGGTCTCGGTGGTGACCGGCCGGGCGTCGCCGCTGCCGCGGCCGGCGGTCAGGGCGGCGGCGAGGTCGACGGGCTTGAAGGTGGAGCCGATCTGGTTGTCCTGGCGCAGTGCGTCGTTGTAGGGCTGCCGGGCGTAGTCGGGTCCGCCGTGGACCGCGAGGACGCGGCCGGTGGCGGGGTCGACGGAGGCGCCGGCCACCCGGACGTCGGTGTCGGTGCCGGGGCGGGCGGCGGGGTCGAGTTCCGCGGTGAGCTCGTCGTGGACGGCGCGGGTGAAGGCGTCCTGCTTGTCCTGCTCGAAGGTGGTGGTGATGCGCCAGCCGCCGGCCTTGAGGGTGGCGGCGTCGAGGATGCCGCCGGCGGTGAGGTAGTCGTCGGCGACCCCGACCAGGTAGCCGGCCTGTCCGGCGAGGCCGGTGGCGGGCTGCGGTTCGACGGGGTCGGGGAAGACGGCGGCGTCGCGGTCGGTGGCGCTGAGGAAACCGAGCTGGACCATGCCGTCGAGGGTGTAGTGCCAGCGGGCGACGGCCTTCGCGCGGTTGGCGGGGGTGGCGGTCCGGACGTCGTACGCGCTGGGGGCCTGGAGCAGGGCGGCGAGGTAGGCGCTCTGGGCGAGGGTCAGTTCGGGGACGTCGACGCCGTAGTAGGCGCGGGCGGCGCTCTGGATGCCGTAGGCGCCGCGGCCGAAGTAGCTGGTATTGAGGTAGCCGGTGAGGATCTCGTCCTTGTCGCGCTGCCGGTCGACCTTGAGGGCGATGAGGACCTCGCGGCCCTTGCGTTCGACGGTCTGGGTCTGGGTCAGGTAGTAGTTCTTGACGTACTGCTGGGTGATGGTGGAGCCGCCCTGCAGGCCGCGGCCGGTGAGGGTGTTCCAGCCGGCCCGGACCATGCCCTTCAGGTCGATGCCGCGGTTCTGGTAGAAGGTGCGGTCCTCGGCGGAGACGACGGCCTGGCGGGTGACGACCGGGACCTCGTCGATGGTGACGTCGGTGCGGTTGACGGCCCCGGTCCGGGCGATCTCGGTGACGCCGTCGGCGTAGAGGTAGATGTTGCTCTGGGCGACGGCCTGGGCGTTGGGGTCGGGCAGCGGCACGACGACGTAGAGCACGGCGAAGGCGCCGACGGCGAGGAGCAGCGCGCCCAGGAGGGCGCCGGTGACCACCCGCCAGGTGGGCAGCAGGCGCCGCAGGAACGGCAGGGCGCGGCGCGCATCGCGGCGGGCGGCCCGTCTGGCCTGGCGTCCGGTGCTCGGGGTCATGCCGAGATTATGTGCTATTTGACGCCGGTTCAGGTGCTGGAGCGGCTTGGGGCGGCCGGTCGGAAAACCGGGTGCGCGGTGGATTCCGCCGCAGTACGGTGAAAGGTGCAAACGTCATAGCGCAGCCACTTCGGGCTCCGTCCCGGTCCGGCTCCGCCCGCCCGGCCCGGCACCCCCGGGGCGGGCCGGGCCGGGGCCGTTCCGGCATGCGTTCCCGCGGCCGGGGACCTCCCTGTGCCGCCAATTGTCGATAAGGAGACAATATGCAGAATGTAGCCATGCGGCGGCCCCGGCTCCGGCCCCCCGATACCGGCGGCGGCGTGCGCGCCGCCCTGGGCCTGTACGGTGCCGTCGCCGCCGGCGCGTTCCGGCGCTTCTCCACCTACCGGGCGGCCACCCTCGCCGGGGCCTTCACCAACACCGTCTTCGGTTTCATCCTGGCCTACACCTTCCTCGCCCTGTGGCAGGCCCGTCCCGGTCTCGGCGGCTACGACCAGGCCTCCGCCGTCACCTACATCTGGGTCAGCCAGGGCCTGCTGATGACGGTCGCCGTCATGGGCGGCGGCTTCCAGGACGACGTCCAGGAGCGCTTCCGAAGCGGCGACATCGCCGTCGACCTCTACCGCCCGGTGGACTTCCAGGGCTGGTGGCTGGCCACCGACCTCGGCCGGGCCGCCTTCCAGCTGCTCGCCCGGGGCGTGCCGCCGACGCTGGCCGGCGCCCTGGTCTTCGACACCCGGATGCCCGGACACCCGCTGACCTGGGCGGCGTTCCTGCTCGCCACCCTGCTCGCGGTGGTGGTCAGCTTCGGCCTGCGGTTCCTCGTCTCGCTCACCGGCTTCTGGCTGCACGACTCGGACGGGGTACGCTCGGTCATGCTGGTGGTGTCGCTGTTCTTCTCCGGGATGCTGCTGCCGCTCGCGCTCTTCCCGGGCTGGCTCGGCACCCTCTCCCCGCTGCTGCCCTGGGCGGCCCTGGTCAAGGTGCCGACCGACGTCTTCCTGGAACGGGTCACCGGCACGGAACTGCTGGGTGCGCTCGGGTTCCAGCTCGCCTGGGCCGCGGTGCTGCTCGGCGCCGGCCGGCTGGTCCAGCTCCTGGCGACCCGCAAGGTGGTGGTCCAGGGTGGCTGACCAGGCCCTCACCGCCCGCGGCCCCGGCGGCCCGCGGGCGGCCCGCGAACCGCTGACCGCCCGGGAACCCCTGACCGCCCGCACCGCCTGGGCGCTGCGCTCCTGGTGGCTCGCCGCCGCCATGTGGACCAGGGCGATCATGTCCTACCGGGCGTCGTTCGTGATGATGCTGACCGCCAGCGTCGTGGTCACCTTCCTCGACTTCGTCGTGATCCTCCTGATGTTCCGGCACACCGACACGCTCGGCGGCTGGAACCTCGCCGAACTCGCCTTCCTCTACGGCACCTCGGCCCTCGCCCTCGGCCTGGCCAACCTCTTCGTCGGCTCGATCGACGCCCTCGGCGAGCGGATCCGGGCCGGCACCCTCGACGTCATGCTGGTCCGGCCCGCCCCCGCGCTCGCCCAGCTCTGCGCCGACCGGTTCTCGCTGCGCCGGCTCGGCCGGCCCGCCCAGGCGGCGGCCGTGCTGGTCTGGTCGCTGACCGCCCTGGACGTCCACTGGACCTGGGACCGGGTGCTGCTGCTGCCGGTCCTGACGGTCTGCGGCACCCTCATCTTCTCGGCGGTCTTCATCGGCTTCGCCAGCCTCCAGTTCTGGTGGGGCGAGGCCAGGGAGCTGCAGAACTCCTTCACCTACGGCGGCGCCACGCTGCTGCACTACCCGCCGACCGTCTTCGCCAGGGAACTGGTCGCCGGCACCGTCTTCGGCGTGCCGCTGGCCTTCGTCAACTGGCTGCCCGCGCTGCGGATCCTCGACAAGCCCGATCCGCTCGGCCTGCCCACCGCGTTCCAGTTCGCCTCGCCGGTCGCCGCCGTCGCCGCCCTGGCCGCGGCCGGACTGGCCTGGCGCGCCGGACTGCGCGCCTACCGCGGCGCCGGCAGCTGACCCGCCCCTTCTCCCCGAGGAACCACCATGGCCCTGATCGAGCTCGACGACGTCCGCCGCACCTTCACCGTCCGCGCCAGGAACGGCCGCTGGACGCGCGAGAAGCGCGAGGTGCGCGCCGTCGACGGACTGACCTTCACCGTCGATGCCGGCGAGTGCGTCGGCTACATCGGCCCCAACGGCGCCGGCAAGTCCACCACCATCAAGATGCTCACCGGCATCCTCGTCCCCACCGGCGGCCGGCTGCGCGTCGCCGGCGTCGACCCGGCCCGCGAACGGGTCGCGCTGGCCCGCCGGATCGGCGTCGTCTTCGGGCAGCGCACCACCCTCTGGTGGGACCTCCCGCTGCGCGACTCCTACGAACTCGCCCGCCGCCTCTACCGGATCCCCGACCGGCGATATCGCGAGAACCTGGAACGCTGCGTCGAGCTGCTCGACCTCGGCGCGCTGCTCGACACCCCCGTCCGCCAGCTCTCGCTCGGCCAGCGGATGCGCGGCGACCTCGCCGCCGCGCTGCTGCACGACCCCGCGGTGCTGTACCTCGACGAGCCGACCATCGGCCTGGACGTGATCAGCAAGGGCCGGGTCCGCGACTTCCTGCGCGACGTCAACCACGACCTCGGCACCACCGTGCTGCTCACCACCCACGACCTCACCGACATCGAGCAGCTCTGCGGCCGGGTCATGGTGATCGACCACGGCAGGGTGGTCTACGACGGCGGGCTCGACGGCCTGCACGCGGTCGGCGACAGCGAGCGGACCCTGGTCGTCGACCTGGCCGAGGCCCGGGCGCCGATCGAGGTGCCCGGCGCCCGGGTGGTCCGGGTCGAGGGCCCGCGCCAGTGGCTGGCCTTCCCCGCGCAGCAGAGCGCGGCCCCGGTGGTCGCCGCCGTCGCCGCCCGCTACCCGCTGGTCGACCTCTCGGTGCGCGAGCCCGCGATCGAGGACGTGATCGCCCGGATGTACGCGGAGGTCGCCATCGGCTGAGCGTTCGCCGGGGCGCCGGGTGTTCGGTCCGCCTCCCCCGTGCGGGTGGCGGACGTGACCCCTCGGCACGCCACCGAGTTGACCGTTTCATCGCCCGGCGCAGCGCCGCCCGCCC